>JBBSQG010000006.1:0-20360 GCA_038258125.1 Solirubrobacterales bacterium | reverse complement strand
TGGCGGGGCTCCGTGGCGCCGCCGGCCCGGACGCGGGCCGCCCGCGCCCCCCCCCCCGGCCGCGCTCCCACCCCCCCCACCTCCCCAAAAACCGCCCCCCCGGGCGCCCCCCGGCCCGGGGGCGGGCGCCCCCCCGCCGATGACTCGCCGCTCGCGCGCCGGGCCGCGTCGTGGTGCGACGCTCACCGAGGCCCGGCCTGAGCGGCCGGCGGGTATCGAGACGGGCATTGCCCTCGCCAGCCGCGACGTCCGCGGCGACCTTGAGGCGCTGCGCGCCGCAGGCGTGCCGACAGACCCCGAGTTGCTCCCACAGGCGTCGTCACTTGGTGGCGGGCGCCCCGCTCGCCGGGCAGCCAGACCAGTTCCGGATCTTTGACCCCGACGGCAACTCGATGCTGATCGTCGCCGACCTCGGCTGACCCGGGCGCGACCAGCCGGAGCTGCTTCGAGGCAGACGCGACAGCGGCCGGCGAGTGCCGCATAGGACGAGGATGGGCAGCGCCGGCGGCGCCTCCCATCAGCGAAAGCAGCCGTGCCGCCGGGTAGGTTGAACGTGATGCCTGAGGTCTCGGTGATCGCGCTCGATGTTGCTCGGGGAGAACGCCATTGGACCGATCTGCGCTCGGTAGGTGTGGACGTGATGCGCACGGACGCGGGCTGGAAGTTCGGCGCATGGAATCGCGCGCAGATTGTCCTCACCCGCAGCGAGGTCGTGCAGGGGATGGCGCACTACCGAGATTTGCCGGAGGACGCGCGCGAGTGGGCATCATTCCTACTCGCCGCGGACCTATATGCGCTCGACGACGACGCGGTCAGCGACGCACTGTGGAGCCTCAGCTTCGGAGATTCATCCGCTGCTGCGGCGCTGCTCGGCGATAGCTAAGGACTGTCACTTTGAGGCAGATCCGGCAGCGCGCTCCAGTGCTGCATCGGACGACAAGCGGCAGCAACTCGAACGCGGGGGAAGCAGCACTCTTGGCGGTGCATCCGCTCGCTGCTCAAGTAGGCGGAAGCGCGCGGCTCGCAACGCTAGAAGCGCGGTCGCCGCTCCGAGAATTCCCAGTGGGCATAGCGCCCGAACTCCTGCGTGAACTCGTCCCAGTCGGCGGCTGGTACGGCTTCGAGTAGGCCGCTCAATGCCGCTTCTACGGCAGCCCAAGTGAACGTGTTGATGACGACGTAGTACTCGGGCACCAGCGGTTCGTCTGCGTGCCGCGCGAGCCAGGTCGGCGTCACAAACCACAGATCGAAGTCATCTCTCGCGTCATCGCCCGGCTCGCCGATTCCGACCGTGACCTCGATGCGGCAGTCCGCTGGATCATCCGGCTTCTCGTCCGGGCCCGGCAGGTGGCGACTGGACAGGCTCTTGAGCTCAACGCGGAACGCTGGGTCATCCGGCATGTCAAAGAGGATGCCGCTTTGAGGCACGAAGAGCAGCCCGCTATCACCCGAGCAGAGTGCTGCCTTGGACGAGCAGCAGTAGCGTCGGGGGCGGGCCCTGCCAGACGAAAGCAGAAGCGCGGGCGCGAGCAACCCGCGCAAGTAGCAGTGCACTCGGCTTCTGAGCCCGGTGCAGCCGCCTTCAGAAAACGACATTCGCGGGGTAGGGCCCGGGGCCCGGCGTCGTCCCGATAGACCCGTCCGAATTCAAATCCCGCACAGGGGCCTCATACGGTGACACCGACCCGAGCGCCGGGCCGCGACCGGACGGCCGCGGGTCAAACGCCTCCGCCTCTGTAGCCGGACCGCGTGCCAGCGGCTGTCGTTTCCGCTGCCAACCGCGTGTCGCGGGACACTGCGCTGTAGAACGACGGTCGAATGGCAGTGCCCGGTCGAGCCTGCAGCATCAACGGCGCGGTGCTCATCGAGGGCGCGTTTCGGTCGGTAGCGGGCGATTCTCGGTTGCGTGGAACCGGCACTCTCGGGTGGCTTGGCTACCGTCGTGTTCGTGCGCCATGTGCAATGCGCCTACTGCGGCAGCCAGGAGGGTCAGGGAACGCCGCGGCGCGCCGGGCCGGAGATCCGCATCTGCGACGAGTGCATTGGGCGCTGCGAAAAGATCCTGACGAGTGAGGAGGCAGCCAGGGTCTGGTCGGAGCTGTCGCCGGGCGGCCTGACGAGCGGACAGATGCGGGCGTTGTTAGAGCACATCGAGAACGCAACACCGTTGACTGCGGGGGAGCAGATCGATCTCTTCGTCAAGTGGCACGAGCAACGCGACGTCGGCTTCCAGCTGACGTTGGTCGAGCGCAATCTGTGGCTGGTTGTCGTGATCGCCCGCAGCTACGCCGACCGAGAGATGGCGTTGCTTGACCTCGTGCAGGAGGGAACGCTCGGCCTCGTGCGCGCGACGGAGAGGTTTGATCACCGCAAGGATCTCGAGTTCGTCGCCTATGCGAAATGGTGGATCGACGAGGCGATCAACCGGGCGCTTGACCAGCGCGCGCCGCCAGCCTGACGCGCGGCGGCAGGCTGCGAAGCTCATGGAGCCGCACGAGGGGCAGACTCGACGTTCTCGCGACCTGACCGCTGCCGCTCAGGACGACAAGCGGCTGCGCGTAGAGCCAGACTGTTAGCGGCGTAGCCGGCGGAGCGTGAGCGCGGCAGTCGCCGCAGCCACGACGATGCCACCGATCATGGGCCACGGGTACGCATCGTTGAGGAACTGAGCGACGTCTGTGCAGTTGTTGGTGCACGAGACGGCTCCAGCAGCGATCAGCGCCGCGAAGACGAGCATGAAGTAGATGGCGGTCCCGATTGCGAGCGCGATCGCTAGATGGAGCAGGAGTCGCACGCCGTCAGTATCGATGAGCCGCTCCCTTCATGGCCCGGCGTGGCGTCGGCTGCCCCTTCGGACGAACTGCAGCAGCGATCGCGGCAAGACTTAGGATCAGGTTGCTTCAGGAAATGGTCCTTCTGTGAAGGCAATCGCGCTAGGATGGTCGCGGTGAGCCCCGCAACAGCCTCCGATCACGGCAGATTGCCTTCACGAAAGGCCGGTGGGTTGCCGCCGGCCGGTCTGGCGGTTGCCGATTGCGTGGGGGCTTGGGTCGGCCGCTACCTTGAGCTCGCGGTCCAGGGCGTCCGCTCGCCGGAGGTCGCCGGCAAGATCACCGCGCACCTCGCTCGCTTCGCTGACTACATCACGGCTGCCTACGGCCACGACCGGATGTCGGCGGTGGTGCGCCGCGACGTCGCTGGGTGGCGTGACGAGTTGGCCGGTGAGCGTGGGCTGGCGGCCGCGACGGTGAATGCGCATCTGGCGTCGCTGTCGGCGTTTATGACCTGGGTTGGTGCGCAGGCCGCGCAGGCACTGCCGCATGGTGATCCGACGAGCGGGGTGAGGGCGCTGCCGTTGCCGGCGCTTGAGCCGCGGGCGCTGACTGAGGCGCAGGTGCGGTCGTTGAAGAGCGTGCTCGATCGGCTCGATCGCCAGCATCAGCTGAAGGGTCGCCGCCGTGCCGGCGACGGGGTTCACGGTCACGGCCGGCCGGCGCGTGATCGTGCGATCGTCTATCTGCTGCTGTCGACGGGGCTTCGTCGCGAGGAGCTCGTCCGCTTGGACCTCGAGCAACTTTCACCGCAGTCCCCGGCGGCGCTGCGCGTCGCCAAGCGCGCGCGTATCAGTGGGGTGCGTGGCAAGGGGGGCACGAGCCGCCATGTGTTCGTGTCGGCCGACGCGCGTGAGGCGCTGGCGGACTATCTGGGGCGGGAGCGACCGCGCGACGCCGACGCGTCATCGGTCGCGGTGTTCTTGTCGGCGGCGTCGATCGCCAGCCGTCGTGCTGGCGGGCGGTTGTCGCCGCGGTCGGTCAACACGATCTGCGAGCAGATCGGGCGTTGGCACGACGCCGAGCACACCGATCTCGGCAGGCACGTCAGCCCGTTGCGCCCGCATGACTTGCGCCATACGTTCGCGTTCAGGTTGGCTGCGGAAACGGGGGCTGACGCGTATGAGCTGCAGCGTCGCCTGGGCCACGCTTCGGAGCGCTATATCGCCCGGTATACCAACCCGCCCGAGCACATCGCCGCGGGCTACGTCGAGCGGCTGTAGCGCGGCGCGCACGTGTGACGAAGGTCGCGGGAATCGTGTGGCGGTGCAAGGAGCGTTGCAACGTGTCGTGGTGGGCGCTGAGCAGTGAGACTGCTGGGGATGGCGCGGACTTCGGGTGCTTTGGCGGCGGGAACGGGTGAGGATCGCTACGGCGAGCTGCTCGATGCGCTGCCGCGGCCGGTTCGCAAGACGCGCTATCCGTGGGCGGTCTGGACTGACGGGCAGCCGCGCAAGCTCAAGCGCGGACGACATTTCGCCGGGACCGTCGACGGGATGCGCTCGACGCTGACCACGCATGCGCGGTCGCGGGACATGGCGGTGGCGGTGGTGATGCGCACCGCCGAGGATGCACCGGGCGACGACGGGCGCTACATCGCGTTTCAGTTCTTTCCCGATCGGCGGTTCGCGGACGGCCCACCGCCGGCACTGTTCGAGACCTGAGCACCGAGTTCACCGGCGTTTCGCCGGGTCTGCGCTGCCAACTGCGCCGGGCGTTCGGTGACGATCCGCCGGCCGCCAGCGACGCGGCCGACTGGGGCGCACAGAGGCCGGGTTGCTCGCTGGTTCGCGGGTCGGTAGCTGTTCACACGTGTTCGGCAGATCACCTGGTTGCAAGCACGAGCAGCGCACTGGCTGCGACAGCCCGTGCAGATCGCTGGGGGCGGGGTGATCGCGGATGGCCGTTGCGGATCGTGAGCTGGCCGACCTGGCCGTGCAGCGGCTGGTCGAGGTTCGTCGCCGCGACGGCCGGGTGTCCGAGACGCGGGTCGGTCAGGTCGCCATGGTGCTGGGCTGCTCACGCGCAACGGTCTATCGCTGGCTTGCGGCGGGCGGGTTGCCATCGGCGCAGCGCGCTCGGTTCGTGCTGAAGGAGGAGCATCTGGATGCGTTCTTCGCGGTGCGCGGCAGCGCCGCCGCCGCGTACCGTCTGCTGACCGCGGCCGGCAGCAGGGGGCTACCTTCGCGCAGCACCTTCGAGCGCGCGATCCGTCGGGATCTGAGTTGCGCGGAGCGTGCCCGGGCTCGCGAAGGCGTCGAGGGTGAGCGACGCTACAGCCTGTATCTGTCGCGCCAGGAGCCGGCACGCAACGCTACGTGGGAAGCCGATCACAAGGAGCTTGATGTGCTCGTCAGCGCTCAGCGCGGGCTCCGGCCGCGACGGCCGTGGCTGACGGTGTTCGTGGACACCTACTCGCGCGCGGTCATGGGGTACGCGGTGTCGATGATCCCCGATCGCGGAGTGGTGCTCGCGGCGCTGTGCGCTGCGCTGCGCTGCGACTCTGATCGCGGCCCGTTCGGCGGTATTCCAGGCCAGCTGCGCTGCGATCGCGGCCTTGAGTTCACCGCCGACGCGATCACCGAGGCGGCCGTCGCGGTCGGCTGCGAGGTGCGCCTCACGCCGGCGTACATGCCGTTTCGCAAGGGCAAAGTGGAGCGCTTTCACGCAACGGTCGTCAGCGAACTGCTGGCCACGCTGCCGTTCTACACGCAGGGCCCCCGGCAAGCCGACGGCCGCCTGATCGCGCCCAGTGACGAGCCGATGAGCCTGCGCGCGCTCGTCTCCGAGCTCGATGCCTGGGTTCAGCAGTACAACCTGACGCGCGCGCACCGCGGCCTGAACGGCCAAACGCCGCTGGAGCGCTGGCAGTCTGACGCGACGCCGATCCGGCTGGCTGAGGAGGGCCTGCTGCGGCGGTTTCTGCTGGCCGGCGAGTGTCGTCGGGTGACCAAACGGGGCGTGCATTTCTTCGGCGGCTGGTATTTGGCGGGCGAGCTGAACGCGATCGTCGGCGACGAGGTCGAGGTACGCTTCATGCCCAACGACCAGCGCAGCATCGAGATCTATCACCGCGACCGCTGGCTGTGTAGCGCGCTGCCCGCCGACAAGCTCGACGACGAAGCACGCGCGCGCGTCCTGCGAGCCCGCCGCGAGGACGCCAAGCGCGCACGCCGCTATGAGCGCCGCGCACGCCGCCAAGCCGCTGTCCGTCTGGCGACACTGACCGGACCCGGTGACGTCGTCGAAACCACGGTGCTGCAACGCGATCCCGCTGGCCACGCGCCGCAGCATTCCGTCGCCGCTGAACGGACCGAAGCCGAGCTCGTCAAGGCCCTCGGGCTAGGCGTCCAGCGTCCGGCAGGCGGTGGAGCATGAGCGCAAGCGCGATCGGGGCCCGCCATTTTCTCGCGCTGTCGGATGCCGCGCTGCTGCAGACCAACAGCCTGCTGCTCGTCGCGCGCGCGATCGACGACTGCGTCGACGCGCACGCGATGGGCGTCGTGCATGGCGTCGCCGGAGTCGGCAAGACGTTCTCGCTGGAGCACCACCTCGCGCAGCGACCCGAGATCGAGACGGTCTGGGTCGACAGCGTTCAGCGCCCGACGATGCGCCGCCTCGCGCAGGAGCTGATGTTCGCGCTGACCGGCGCCAAGCCGCCCGGCGGCCGCACCGACATGCTCGACGAGCTCGACGAGCTGCTCAGCGACAAGCCGCGGCTGTTGATCATCGACGAGGCGCAGCGTCTCAATCACGAGTGCATCGACTTCTTTCGCTACCTGCACGACCGCCGCCAGACCGAGTTCGCGCTGATCCTGGCCGGCGGCAACAACTGCTGGGAGGTCCTGTCTAGGGAGCCGATGCTGCGCTCCCGCGTCTGGCGACGCGTCCACATCCGCCCGATGACCGAGCAGGCGGTCCTGCAGCACATCCCTGGCTATCACCCGATCTATGAGGGGATCGACCTGGAACTGCTGCTGTGGATCAACGAGCGCTTCGCGCACGGCGTGCTGCGCGACTGGGCGGCGTTTACCCGGACCGCTGGCGCGCTGTGCGCCGAGCAGGACCGCGAGCTTGACCGCGCGACCGTTCGCCTCGCGTTCGCGTTGCACGGCGGTCAGCCCGATGACTGACGCCGACGTGCGATGGGTCGTCGACCACGACGATGCGCTGCACACCCGCATCGCGATCAACGATCTGCACGACCTCGCTGCCGGCGTGATCGTCGTGCATCCACAGCCGGCCACACGGCGGCTCGCCCACGACCTTCTCGTGGCGCTCAGCAAGGATTTCCGCAGCCCGGGATGGCCGACGAGCCCACCGCGCGCGTGGAAGCTCGCCGAGCTGTGGCTGACCGCCGAAGCGGTCGGGCACGTCGTCGTCTACGGCGCTCACCGCCTCACCGCAGACGATCTGCAGCGGCTCTCAAACGCCACTGCGAGGTCGCGCGCCACCGTCTGGCTACTGACGTGCAGCCCCGACCAAGCCTGCCGCGCTCAACGCAGCAGCCTCGCCAGGCTGCTGACCGCGTGCGGCAGCGCCCGGCCCCTCGAGGTGGGGGAGACGGCGCCGAGCAGCCGTCCTGCGGTCGTCTGCGCAGCGACGGACTTCGTGACGTTCCGAGCATCGTGCTACCGGCTGCTGGGCATCGGCAGCGTCCGCGCCCTCGACGAGCGCCTGTCAGAAGTGATGTGCCGAGTGCAGCGCTGGATCGGCGAGCGGCGCGCGCACCCCAACCGTTGGGACGCCGGAGCACTGCTCGAGCAGCTCCTCGGCGACGCCCGAGACCAAGAAGACGCCGTCGTCGTCATCCGCGCCACCCAACTCGCCTTCTTCGAACACGGGTACCTGCTGAGCCTTGACGCCGCGACGATCTGCGACGCCACGCGGCTGATCCTCAACCAGCCCACCAACAACGCCGGTGCGGCCGCGCTACGCCGCATGACCGACCCCGCGCTTGCCGCGCTTGGCGCGCTGACGGCCTGCACGCCACTCGATTCACAACGCCTCGCGGGGCTGCGCATGCACTCCGTCGACGATCACGGCGAGCACGTCACATTGGGTCGCGTGAGCTACGACATACCGGCCGCGATGCGCGGCCTACTGCGCGCCCAGCTGCTTCACCGCGCCGACCAGAGCGCCACCACGGACGGGGAGCTCTTCGTCGACCGCGCCGGCGGACCGTGCACGCCGCGGCGTATCCGCGATCTCGCCCTCAAAGTGCGCCGCCACACCCTCGCCGGCCGCGCACCCCGCCACGTCGACGATCAAAGCGTCTGGAACCTCGGACTCCTGCTCACCGTTCATCGCCTACGCCGCGCGATCCCAAGCCATGTTCCAGCTGCAGGCCTACCGACTGGGTAGGGGCCTGTCGCCCGGCGACATCGCCGAGCGCTCGGGGCTGTCTCATAACGCGATCGCGAACTTCGAGAACCAGGGCACCACAGCCCTGCGGGCGCTGTCGTTTGACCAGCTCAGCGGCCTTGCCGCGATCTACGGCATCGCGCTCACCGACCTGCTGGACTGGCTGCGATCCGAGCCGACCGGCGCGCACGTTCGACCCGACCCCGAAGACGCAGCCAAGGTCCAAGCCGCCCTCGCCGACGCCGACGAAGCCATCGACCGCGACGGCCTCGCGATCAGCCTGCAATGGACGCTCGAGCGCACCCAGGCGGCACTCGACGCACTCATCGACACGCTACGCGGCAACGGACAAGCCATCGCGCGCACCAGCTGCGGCCACTACCGCCTGATACCGCGACCCGGCGTCCTGACCCACGACGAGCGACTGCGGCTGCGCGCCGCGCGCGGTCGCGCCGATCGCAACCTCACCGTGCCCGAAGCCAACGTCCTGCGCGTCCTGCTCGACCAGCCAACCATGAGCGCCACGCACGCCATGTTCACCGATCCGAAGGAACGAGACGCGGTCGCGGCGCTGCTGCGGGCGGGAACACTGCTTGAGTTCGACCACGTCCTGAGCATCCACGAAGACGCGGCGTTCAGCCTGTTCACCCGCTACCGGCCACCACAGTCCGTTGTCTCACCGAGCTGCCGCGAAGCTGTCTCATCGAGATGACGTTCCGGTCTCATTCCGATGACGCCTCACACATCTCGCTGTCGTCTGACACATCACCGACACACCGAGTGCCGCGATTCAACGCTCGATAATGCACGTTATGTAAACTTGGTTGTCCGAACACCGATCCGCACCTCACGTCAGTGAGGTCTGTAGGCGTCCGATCTGTGCTCGACCGCGATCACATCGACGCGGTGCTCGGCGTCGTGTATGCGGTAGATCACGCGATAGTCGCCTCGCCGCGCGCTGTGCAGGCCTTCGAGGTGGAGTTTCAGCGGCTTACCGACTCGGGGTGGGTTGGCGGCGAGCGATCCGTAGACGAACTCGACGACGGCCGTGGCTATCTTCTCGGGAAGTCGATTGAGCGAGCGGCGAGCCGCGGATGTCCAGGCAACGTCGAACTCGCTGGGTCTCACCGGTCTGGGATCAGATCTAGCGCCTCGGCCTTGGTCAGCAGCACGACGTCCTCGCTCACGCCGGACCGGATGTCGTCCATCAGCGGAGTTCTGCTTAGGACATCGAGAGTTTCCTCCAGCGAATCGAGATCCTCGATGCTCAGCACGACGGCGGCGGGACGGCCGTGCTTTGTGATGACGACGCGTCCGTGCTCGCGCTCCAAGCGCTCGACGACCTCGGAGAGATGGTTCTTGACGTCTGCAAGCGACATTTGATCAGCCGGCAACATGGCCAGAAGTATAGCCAGATGCCAGACGGCCGGTAGCAGCGAACGGCGCAATTCGAGCAGGCTCTCCTGTCACGAGGGTCCGCCCACGGCAATCGTTCGGTCCGTTCCGTCAGCGGGCCACCGTCTCAGCCGACTTCGTTCACGAGTCTCGCGCGGACTTCGCCGGCTGTCTCAAGTTGAGTTCGTCCGACACGGGCTGCCACGCCGACTCGCTTCATGCTTACGGGCTCGCGAGCACCTGGTAGGAGCGCATCTCACCGCGAAGGTCGTTGGCGCGATAGCCGGTGAACAGCACGTAGGAATGCATCACGCCCCGACGCCCCGCGATGCCGATGAGCTCCCTCGCGCTGAGCGGCTCGTCGAAGCGGTAGCGACCCCTGTCGATGCGCGCCTTGAACGTCATGGTGCGGGTGTCCTGGCCGGCGGGCTCGTAGAGCAGTTGCATGCGCACCACGCCGCGCGCGCGCTTGCTGATCGTGCCCGCCGCGAGCAGGCGCCCGTTCGCGATCCTCGGGCGTGACACCTCAAGGCGCGCGGCGCGAGCGGCGGCACGCAGGCGGACCTTCTGTGGCTGGGTGTCCTTGTCGCCGGCATAGTCAAGAGTCAGGATTCCCGTGCCGAGCCGCGCCTGCGAGCGCGGGAGGCGGCGGTCGACGCGCACCCACCGCGAGGACGAACTGATCGGCACCCTAAAGCGCTCGCGGCGCCCGGCACCCTGGAATGTCACGGCAATGCGTCCCGAGGCGCGAGCAGTGATCCGCGCACGCACGCTGAGCTTCCCCGAGCGAGTGATGCCCGCGCGATCGACCGTGAGCTTGGCCGCGAACGGTGGCGCGTCCCGTACCGGAATGCCCGGCGGAGGCGGCGGCGCGGGCGGAAGTTGCGGCCCAGGCGGTGGTGGTGGCGGCGCACCGGTCGGGGGCGGTGGCGGCGGACCGGTCGGAGGCGGTACGGGCGCCGCGACGGTGAACGTGCGTGCCGCCGGCGTCAGATCCACGTAGTCATCCAACCCGATCGCGGCGACCGAGAACGTGTGCTCGCCGTCCTCCAGCGCGCCCGTCGTGAAGGGCGGCTCGCAGGTGAACGGCTCGCCGGCGTCGATCCGGCAGCGGACCCGGTCGGTACCGGGCGCACCGCTGAACGCGAACGTCGGCGCGGCGTCCGACGACGAGCTGCCGTTTGCCGGCCCGGCAGAGATCGTCGTCTGCGGGCCCGGTCCGCCGCTGTCGATGACCTGCGCGAACGGCCCCGTCACCGTGCCGCCGACCGCCCGGAAGTTGCCGCCGAGGTACAGGGTCGATCCGCTCGTGGCGAGCGCGGAAGCGCCACCGTCGATCGGCTCGGGGTCAAACCCCGTGCGCGCGCCCGTCGCCGGGTCGTAGGACGCGAACGCGTACCGCGGGAGCGCCGGGTAGCCGGACGACAGCACGCCGGAGGCGTACACCGCCGTCGGTGAGGCGGTCATCCTGCCGACGGTCGGGACCGAGAAGTCGTCGGGCCGATTGAAGCTCTGGACGGCGCCCGTCGCCGCGTCGACCGCGGCGATGCCGCGCCGCGGTTGGCCGCCGATCGTCGTGAACGCGCCGCCGAGGTACACCGTCGAGCCGACGATGCTGAGCGCCCCGATCGTGAATCCGGGGGCGCCGGGGTTCGGATCAAACGGCGTGACCACGCCCGTCGTCGCGTCGATCGCCGCGACGTGATTGCGGGTCGCGCCACCGAACATGTCGAAGGCACCGCCGACGTAGACCGTCGAACCGATCACGCCGATCGCATGCGGACCAGGCCACAGGGAGCTCCGGGCAGGATTCAGCGCCGTCAGGTCACCGGTGTTCAGATCGACGCCGGCCAGCCACGCCCGCGACTGGCCGTTGACGAAGCTGAGATCTCCGGCGACGTAGAGCGTCGACCCCGCGATCTGTAGCGCCCGGACATTGCTAGTGCCGTCGGTGCCGCTGGTCGCCAGCGCGTCGACGTGATCGGTCGACGCCATGTCCGTGGCCACCTCTCCTACGGCCGGCTCGAAGTCCGTGACGAGGTCGCCCTCGGCAGTGAGCTTCGCCACGCGGCGGGCCTTGTGCAGCGCCGGCCCGGCCCCGGCGAACCTGCCGCCTGCGTAGACCGAGGCGCCTGCGGTCGCGAGCACGGTGACGACGTCGCCGGGATTCGGGTCCCAGGCAGCGACTGCACTGGTGCTCGCATCGAGCGCCGCGAGCCCGTGTCGCCGCGCGCCGTTGATGTCCTCGAACTGGCCACCGACATAGACGGTCGACCCGACGACGCCCACCGCCAGCACCGCGCGCGGCAGGGTCCCGCCCTCGCCGAGTGGACCGATGGCTCCCGTCGCCGCGTCGATCGATCGCAGGCCGAACGAGCCCCCGGCGTAGATCGTGGAGTCCGCGGCAGCGAGCGCGTAGATGGCCCCGCCAAGGTCGGGGGCAAACCCGGCCACGACGGCGCCCGTGGTCGCATCGACGGCGGCGAACCCGCTGCGCGAGACCCCGCCGATCGCGCTGTACACGCCCCCGACGTAGACGTTCGCGCCCGACGCGACCGTGCGAAACACGAGGCCGTTGGCATCGGCGCTGAACGCCGTCGCCGCGCCGGTGGCGGCATCGAGCGCAGCGAGGTTCCTGTGCGGTTGACCGCCCATGTCCGTGAACGCGCCGCCGACGTAGATCGTCGAGCCGGCGGCCAGGAGCGACTGCACGCTGCCGGAATGCTCGGTGTTCGGGTCCGGACGCGGATTGGGATCAAATCCGGTCACGAAGCCCGTGTCGGCGTCGACGGCCGCGATGCCCGTGCAGCGGCCGGCCGTCCATCGACCGGAAGTTGCCGCCGAGGTAGACCGTCGAGCCCGACACCGCCACCGCGAGCACCTCGCCACCCGCCGGATGAGGCGCGAACGACGCGTCCACCGAGCCGTCGGCCTCGATGTGCGCGACGCCGTCGCGGCGGACCTCGCCTACGGCGCTGAACCGGGCGGGGACACGCCGAGCATCCCGATCAGCGCGCACACGACGGCCATCGCCCTCACCCCCACACTCAAGACCGCGCGATCATAACGACCAGCTGCGGCGGCGGCCCGTCACGCGCTCACCGCTGGCAGTCAGGACACCAGTACGTCGTGCGTCCGCCGACCGTCGCACGCTCGAGCGCGCGTCCGCAGCGCGGGCACGTGCCGTCGCGATCGCGGGCGCCGACGAACTCCCCGGTATGGACGCCGCCGCGGCGGATCGCCGCGCGGACGGCGGCCCGCAGCGCGCGGCGCAGGCGGTCAAGCTCCGCGTCGGACAGTTGCGCTGTGCGGCGCAACGGTGCGATGCGCGCCTGCCACAGCAGCTCGTCGGCGAGCAGGTTGCCGACGCCTGAGATCGCCCCCTGGTCAAGCAGCCGCGCCTTCACCGCGGTGTCACCGGCGCCCACCCGCCGCCGGAACGCCTCGCGTCCGACATCGGCGGCGTCGGGGCCGACATGGCTGAAGTCTGGGTTGAGCACGGCGCGGCCGAGGCGGCGCCGGTCGCGCAGCGCGAAACGCGTGCCGTCTTCGAAGCGCACGGTGAAGCGATCCCAGCGCGGCTGGTCGGGCGGCGCCTGCAGCGCGATCGAACCGGCCATCCCGAGGTGCAGCCCGAGCGTCGGTCCGTGCTCGGTCTGAAGCCACAGGAACTTCCCGCGCCGATGCGCGCTTGCGAACGTCTCCCCCACGAGCGCCGATGCGATCTCGCCGGGCGGGTGCGGTCGGCAGACGTACATGTCGCTGTCATCGACGGTGGCGATCCGCCGGCCGAGGACTGATTCGAGCGTCTCACGAGCTCGCTCGGCCTCGGGAAGCTCCGGCATCGCGCCCAGCCTACGCGTAGCGCAGCGGCGCAGAGCCGCCGGCGACCCGATCCGCTTGACGATGGCGTTGATCGGCCACGGCAGGAGCGCAGCGTGTGGCCGATGGCGTCATCCAGCGCCGCCGCCGCGGTGGCGGCCGGTGCGCGCGTCAGTCGGTCCACCAGCCCTGCTCCATCTGGTTCTCCTCCCCCTCGCTGTGTGCACCGAAGGCCAGCAGGTGCAGCCCGTCTGGCCCGGACTCCCACTCGCGCATGACCGACGGCGGGCAGTAGACGACGTCCCTGGCGCCGACGTCGATGATCTCGTCCTCGAGCTTGAAGCGCCCCGAGCCGGCGAGCACGACGTCCATCTCCTCCGACTCGCCATGGCGATGGCCGAAGCCGATCCGCTGGTCGGGATTCATCTTGTACTCGGCCAGCCCGATGCGCTCGGCGCCGAGCGCCGTGCGGACGAAGCGCGCCTCGCCGATGTCGCCCATGCCGTACTTCGGCGCCATGTCCTCGGCGGTGTCCAGATTCGTGGTCGCGTATTGGGTCATGGATCGAACCTACCCATTGCGGGGCGCGCGACCGCGCGGCTCGCCAGGCCGCGCTGGTCGCCGGTGAGCTGCTCACGGTCAGGGCTCAGGTCAGCCGCCCGATCCCGCCGACGGGACCGGCTGCGGGGCGACCGGGAACTCGTCCTCCTTCGTCGGCCCGAACATCGTGTCGAACACGTCGCTCAGCTTGCTCACGGCATGGCGCGTGAACAGCCCGACGAGCGCCGACAGGGCCGCGACGCCGTACGGATTGACCGGCGACGACGCGTCCTGGCCGAGGTAGCCGCCCCGCAGCGTGAAATAGACGATCAGCGACAGCACCGCGCCCTGCAGCGGGCGCATGAGGTATGACCACTCGTCGCGCTTGGTGAGCTCCTCGCGCGTCGCGAAGTACAGAAAGCGGCGCGAGACGCCGATCATGGCGCCCAGCCCGCCGGCGATCAGCACGATCGCGATGAGGACGACGTCGGCGGTGAAGTTCGTGTGAGCCAGGCCGAACAGCAGCGCTGTCTTGGGGATCGCGGGCGCGGGCTTTTCGAGCGACGTCGCGGCGACCACGGCAGGCCACAGCGCGACGACGTGCAACAGCAGCAGAGCGGTCGCGACCGCGAGCGTTCCCCCGATGGCGCCGCGCTGGCGCCGACCCATCTGTTGAGCCTCGACCTTCTTGGAATCTGTCCGCGACATCGTTCTCTCCCGGCGTAGAGGCGCGCACCTTGCGGTGCCTGTCGGGCCTGGAGAGCGTCAAGCGCCACGGCGTGATACAGCCGGCCGTCCACGAAGTTGGTGTATTCCGCCACCGGTTAGCGAACTCCTACCCGATGCAGAGGACGTGACTGCTCTCAAACCCAGGGCGCCGGAAGCCGATTGCGGCAGCGCTCGCAAGCCCCGCATCGGAGGAACGATGACGACACAGCAACTGCCTCAGCTGCAGGTGCTCAAGCTCGGAAGCAAGAGCGACGCTGCACGCGCGCTGCAGGCGGCCACCAACCGCCGGCTGCGCGCACGCCAGCTCGGTGCGCTCGCAGTCAAGGAGGACGGCGTGATCGCCACCCGCACGCTCAACGCCGTCCGCAAGGCGGCGTGGGCGCTCGGCGCTCGCCTGGATACGTGTGACTCGATCACGCGCGATGGCGAGATCCCGGTCGGAGTCCAGCGGATGATCCGCAACCCGGCCCGCCGCAACGACGCGCAGAAGAGCGCCGGTAGGCGCCGCTACTCGCGGATGCTCGCCCAGCGCAAGCACCGCGCCGCCGAGCCCAAGACGTCGCGCTCGCGCGCCGTCGACGCCTTCCTCGCGAAGGTCGGCACGCGTGAGGAGCCGGCCGGCTCCAACAGCGGCGGAATCATCACGACGATGCAGACCTTCTGGGGCTTCGGTCGCGTGCCATGGTGCGGGATCGCGTGTGGCTACCACGCCGTGAAGTTCGGTGGCGTGAAGGGCCTGCGCTCCGATGTCGCAGCCGTGCGCTCCATCGAGAACCACGCCCGCGCCGGCAACGCGCCGTACGGCAGGTGGCAGTCAAGCCCCGACGGGGCATTGCCGGGCTCGTTCGTCGTGATCGGCGGCTCCGGCGTCCACGTCGGGATGCTCGTCGCGCCGCTGCGCGGTGGGGCGGCCAAGACGGTCGAGGGCAACACCTCGTTCGGTCCCGGCGGCTCGCAGTCCAACGGCGGCTGCGTCGCAGTCCGCATTCGCTCGGCGTCGGAGATCACCGGCGTCGCGACCATGAACTACCCCGGGTGACGGTGACGACATGACCACACAGCTCTGGATTCCCTCCGACGATCTCGTCGCCCACGACCCGATCGCCAGCCAGAAGATCACGACACCGTTCGCGCCGATCAGCCTCGAGGCGCAGGGCATCAAGCTCTTCGACGTCGATGACGACGCCGCCAACGAGGCCGCCGCCTGCGTGGTCCTCGCATCGCTGGAGGACGACGGCGCCGCCGGCGACGAGCATGGCGAGTGCGACGACGACGAGCGGATCGACGACCCGGCCGACGCCGACGGCGTTGACGCCGACGTATGACGGCAGACACGCGTGGCGCGTTGAGTGCAATTGCCTCGACGCGCGGCGCGGTCACCTTCACTGATATGACCTTTCAACAGACAGCAGAACCGCGCGACACGCGCTCGCCGGGCGCTTCACATGAAGCCCGTCCGAACCTGACAGACTCGCCGCCAGTGCCGCCCGATCCGTGCCGAGCCGATGGTCAGCCGCCGAGCGGCGACCCCACCGCGGAACTTCCCGCGCTGCCGACGACCGGCGCCGAGATCGACGCCGACGGCGAGCACACCGGCACCGCCGGGCCAGCCGCGGCGCCCGCGGCGAGCGCCTCTGCGCAGGTCAACCTGAGCCGCCAAGAGCGGCGGCTGCGCTTCTGGATGAAGCTCTGGGCGGCGAGCTTCGTGATCGAGATTGGCCTGTACATGTGGTGGGCGCTCGCCGGCCTCGGCGAAGCGCGCGGCTTCGCCGTCAACTCGGTCGCCAAGGACTTCACCTTCCTCGTCCTCGCCGTGCTCGTGATCGCCGACGTGCGCCGCTTCGGACGGCTCATGACCCTGCTCGTGGTCGGGCACCTCGCGATCGCCGTCGTGCTCATGCTGCTGCTCGTCACCGGGACCGACGTCGTCGGGTTCCCCGGCACGCCGGCCGCGCTCGCCGGCCAAGGGCCGTCGAGCTTCGACGCGTCGTGGGCGGCGGCCGGCTGGCTCGCGCTGGCGCTGTTTGCCGCGGCCCACATGGGCTGGCTGCACGTCACCGCGCGCCGCGGACGCTACGGGCTGCGCTGCCTGTACCCCGCGCTCTACGACACGCTCGTCGCGCTGACGCAGACCGTTCTGCCCGATGCGACGGTCGGCCCGCGGCAGGTCGCCACCGCCGTCGATCGCTACTGGGATGGCTTCAACGGCAACGGCCGCCCGCGCGTGATCGCCGCTCTCGTGGTGCTGTACATCCTGCCCGTGCTGACGCTGCGCTCGCCGGTGCCATTCCCGATGATGGACGACGAGCGACGGCGCGACTTCATCGGGCGTCACTTCGTCCAGCGCACCGCGCGACTGCGCTGCCTGACCCCGATCCGGGCGGCGATCCGCTTTGCCGTGCAGATGGCCTACATGGGCTACTACTCCCAGCCCGAGACCCACGCCGAGATCGGCTACACGCCGTTCAGCCAGCGCCCCTCGGACGAGCCGCCGCCCGCGAAGCGGGCCAGCGGGCTCACGGTGCTCAGCAATCCGCCGAACGGCGAGCTGACGGCCGACGTGGTCATCGTCGGCACCGGCGCCGGCGCTGGGATCGTCGCCCATTGCCTCGTCGAGCGGGGCCACGACGTGCTCATGCTCGAGCGCGGCAAGTTCGTCGAACCCGCCGCCTTCACCGAGGACGAGCTGGAGATGTACTCGACCTTGTACTCCGACGGCGCCGTCCAGATCGCGCGCGACTTCGCCTTCCAGGTCCTGCAGGGGCGCTGCGTCGGCGGCAGCACGGTTGTCAACAACGCGGTCTGCTTCGATCTGCCGCCCGCCGTGCTCGAGCGCTGGAACGGGGCCGGTGCCGGGCTCTCCCCGCAACGGTTGGCACAGTCGTTCGCGCAGGTCAGGACGCTGATGACGGTGGCCGCGCAGCCCGCGAGCGCGATGAGCGCGGGCGTCACGCGCTTCCAGGACGCGGTCACCGAGCTCGGCCTCGACGCCGCGCCCTACCACTCCGACGTCGTCGACGCGAACATCGACCACTGCCTGGGGTGCGGCTACTGCAACATCGGCTGCGCCTACGGCCGCAAGCTCTCGATGCTGGACCACCTGCTGCCGCGCATTCAGCGGTACGCCGACAATCGTCTCGCAACGGAGCCGGGCTGGAACGGCCGGCTGCGCATCCTGCCCGACTGCGAGGTGACGCGGATCGAGGCGAGCAACGGCACGGCTCGGGCGGCCGAGTGCCTGCTCGGCAGCGAGCGCCGGCCGCTCCGCGTCAGCGCACGCAAGACGGTCGTCGTCGCGGCGGGCGCGATCCAGTCCAGCCGCCTGCTGCAGTGCAGCGAGGTCGGCGGTACGGCCGTCGGCGCGGGGCTGTGCGCGAACATCGCGACGTTCATGACCGGTGTGTTCGAGGACCCGATCGACGCCTCCGAGGGGATCCAGATCGCGCGCTACGTGGAGCCGCCGCAGCGTTCCGGATACGTCCTGGAGACGTGGTTCAACCCGCCTGTCATCACCGCGCTGTCGATGCCCGGCTGGCTGGAGGATCACCGCCGCAACATGCTCGACTACAGCCGCACGATGTGTGTCGGGGTGCTCGTCGGAACCGATCCGCGGGCTCACAACCGCGTCGGCAAGCGGTCGCGCATCAGCGGTTCGGAGTACGCGTTGCGTCCCTCCGACGAGGAGATCGCGCGCGTCGCGGAGGCGCTCGAGCAGGCCGGCCGGATTCTCTTCAAGGCCGGCGCCACGCGCGTCATGCCGGCGACGTTCGAGTATCGCGAGTACCGGTCCCCCGACGAGCTCGACGATCTCGCGGACGTCCTGCGCCGCACGGCCAACCGCTCGCTGCAGAGCGCCCATCCGCAGGGCGGCAACCCGATCGGCCGCGATAGCCGACAGGGCGTCGTCGACAGCACGTGCCGCGTCCACGGCTACGACAACCTCTACGTCTGCGACGCGAGCGTGTTCCCGACCGCGGTCACCGTCAACCCGCAGATGACGGTCATGGCGCTGGCGCACTACGCCGCGACGCACCCCGACGGGCTCGGCCGGCCGGCGGTCTGATCGGAGCTCTCAGGCGGCGCCGCCCGCGCGCAGCCTGAGTGGCCCGAGCTTGGAGGCCAGGCTCGCCAGGCCGAAGTCGTGGGCCGCCGCCGTGGCGGCTGCGAGCAGCCCGCGGGCCGCCTCGCGGTCGGTGGTGCGCCCGCGCGCGAGCAGCATCGCCGCGTAGTCGTGCTGAGTGTGGGCGACCCACAGCGGCGACCGGATCCGGGCGTTGAGCTCCAGCGCCGCCTCGAAGTGCCGGACGGACGCGTCGTACTCCCCCATCACGCCTGCGAGCATTCCCAGTGGGCGTGCAACGGCGCCTTGGCAGAGAAACGACAGCACAACGGTGCAGTGGTCGGCGTACGGCGCCATCAGCTGGTACAGCGTCGGCGCGTGCGCGGTGTCGCCGAGCATCGTGGCGACCTCCGCGAGCGTCGTGGCCGTCCCCAGCCAGAGCCCGTCGCGGGGCAGCACCGCGAAGCCGTCGCACGCGAGCTCGTCGAGCAGGCGACGCGCGTCCGCGATGCGCCCCAGCCGCGCGTAGGTGTCGGCCAGCACGGCCCGCCAGGCGAGGATGTGCGGATTCGTCGCCGAGAACTGCTCGACCGCGGCCACGATCTCGCCGAGCCGCGCCTGCTCGCGGCGCAGGACCAGCATCTGCGCGGCGAACGTGTGCGCGACCGGTTCGTCCTGTCCGGCATAGCCGTGGCTCAGCGCATCGTGGGTCAGCGCCTCGGACTCCTCCAAGCGTCCTTCCAGGTACGCGTGGCGAGCGCGTACGACCGCCAGCAGCCAGCCGAGATAGCTGCGTCGGCTCAGCGGCTCCACACGTCGCTCCCAGCCCGCCAGCTCCCGCTTCACCGCCTCGATGTCACCGCGCTCGAGCAGGTGCTCGACGTGCCACTGCTGGCCGTAGGTGAGCAGCCGCACGTCCCCCACCGCCTCGGCGAGCGCGACGAGCTCGGCTGCCAGCGCGCGGCATTCGGCCAGGTTGTCGGGACCGCGCAGCGACCAGTGCGTCGTCGCCAAGACGTCGGCCAGCGTCGCCCGGTCACCCGCGCTGCGGGCGAGGTCCAGCGCGGCACGAGCCAGCGCTGGGGCGCGCCGCTCGCCGCCGGCGTACGCCAGCTGGGCCGCTAGGCGGCCCATGAGCTGTGCGCGCAGTGCGCCACCGGGCGCGCCGAGCCGCGCCAGCGCGCGCTCGAGCAGGCCGACCGACGGTGCGGTCCTAGTGACGGCGATGTTGAAGAACAGCGGACCGCAGAAACCGAGCGCCGCGCGCGCGAGCCGGCCGTCGTCGCCGAGGGACTCGGCGAGATCGGCCGCCTCCAGGCAGGTCGCTCGCGCGCGCTCGCTGTCGCCGGCGTTGGAGCACGCTTCACCGAGGGCCAGCAGCAGCTCGCAGCGGCGCTCGTCATCCGGGCGACCGGCGACATCGATCGCTGCCAGCCCGCGCTCGCAGTGGCCGACCGCCTCCTCGAAGCCCAGACGGGCGATGGCGGCGTGACTCGCGGCAAGCGCGAGCTCGGTCGCCTTCTCCGACCACCCTGCCGCGGCCGCCTCGGAGAAGTGGTGGGCGAGCAGCTCGACACGCACGCCCTGCGGCCCCGCCGCCTCGAGCGCGTCGCCGAGCT
>JBBSQG010000005.1:0-21765 GCA_038258125.1 Solirubrobacterales bacterium | reverse complement strand
GCACGCGCACGCCGATCACCGCGTCGCCCTCGGCGATCTCGACCTCGACGACGTCCGCCCCGAGCTGGCGGATGGAGCCGATCTCGACGAGCGGGCTGGGTAGCGCGGGCTCCGCGGTCGTGGCGCCGAGCCACTTCGCCAGCGGCTCGAACGTCGAGCCCTGCACGAGCGTGGAGACGAGCACCGCGAAGAAGGCGATGTTGAAGAACGTCAGGCTGCCGGGGACGCCCTCGATCACGGGGACGGTCGCCAGCACGACCGGCACCGCGCCGCGCAGGCCGGCCCAGCCGAGCACGAGCCGGTCGGCGACGCCCAGCGGGGTGAACAGCGTCGCGACGGTCACCGCCAGGGGCCGGGCGACGAAGACGAGCACGAGCGCGATCAGGCCGCCCTGCCAGACGAAGTCGCCGAGCTGATGGGGGAAGACGAGCAGGCCGAGCGCGAGGAACATCGACAGCTGCGCGACCCAGGCGAGGCCGTCGTGGAAGGCGTGCACGGTCTGGCGGGCGGGCAGCTGGGCCGAGCCCATCGCCAGACCGGCGAGGTACACGGCGAGAAAGCCCGACCCGTGCAGGACGTCCGCCGACCCGAACGCGATCGCGACGACCGCCAGCGACGCGACGGGGTACAGGCCGCCGGTCGCGAGCTTCGCGCGGCGAAACGCCTGCACCGCCAGCCAGCCGACGACGAGGCCGGCGACGAGGCCGATCCCGAGCTCCAGGACGAACTGCTGGGCCATGTCGACGAACGCGTAGTCGGGGTTCTTGATCCACTCGATGAAGCCGAGCACGAGCAGGACGGCGACGGGGTCGTTCATGCCCGCCTCGCCCTCGAGCGTGCGCGCCAGGCGCCGCTTGAGCGTCGATCCGCGCAGCAGCGCGAAGATCGCCGCACCGTCGGTGGCGGACACGATCGAGCCGACGAGCAGCCCCTGCAGCAGCGTGAGGTCCAGCAGCCAGTGCGCGACGAGGCCGGTCACGATCGCGGTGACGAGCGTGCCGAGCAGCGCCATGCTGACGGCCGATCCGAGCACGGGGCGGATCTCCTTGAAGCCGGCCGCCAGACCGCCCTCGAAGAGGATCAGCGCCAGCGCGATGATGCCGATCGTGCGCGCCAGCTCGTAGTCGGTGAACGAGATCAGGCCGAGGCCGTCGGAGCCGACGAGCATGCCGACGCCGAGGAACAGCACGAGGCCCGGGATCCGCAGCCGCCCGGCGAGCAGCGAGGCCGCGAGGCCAAGTGCGAGCAGCAGGCCCGCGACCAGGATCAGGCTTCCCTCGTGTCCCATCTCGGGATCTTGCTACAGCCAGCCCGCGCGGCGCAGGATGCGGTGCAGCGCAAAGCCGATCAGGACCATCGCCAGCAGCGTCGCGTAGTAGCCGTAGTGCCAGCGCAGCTCCGGCATGTTCTGAAAGTTCATCCCGTAGACGCTGGCGATGAACGTCGGCACGGTGATGATCGCCGCCCAGCCGGAGATCCGCTTGACGACGTCGTTCTGCTGCACGGAGATGACGGCGAGGTTCGCCTGCAGGATGCTCGTCAGCAGCTCACGCTGGGTGGAGATCGCGTCCTCGATGCGCTTGACGTGGTCGGCGACGTCGCGCAGGTGATCGCGCAGCAGCGAGGAGCTCTCGCGGTACTGCTGGGAGACGAGCAGGTCCAGCGGCGCCAGCAGCGGGTGCACCGCGCGGTAGAACTCCGCCAGCTCGCGGCGCAGGAAGTAGATCCGCTTCGTCTCGTCGCTGCGCTCGCCGAAGATGTCCACCTCGACCTCCTCGACGTCGTTCTCCAGGCCGGCCATGACCGGCTCGTAGTCGTCGACGATCTTGTCGGTGAGCGCCCAGACCGCGGCGGCCGGCCCCTCGCGCAGCAGCTCGGGGTTGGCCTCCAGGCGCTCGCGCGCGGAGTGCAGCTCGCTCGCGGCGCCCTGGCGCACGACGATCACGTAGCCCGGTCCGGTGAACACGTGCACCTCGCCGAACTCGACCTCCTCGCGCTCGTCGACGTAGCGGGCTGTGTGCAGGACGAGGAAATATCCGTCGCCGTAGTCCTCGAGCTTCGGGCGCTGATGGGCCTGCATCGCGTCCTCGACGGCGAGCGGCGGAAGGTCGAAGCGCTCGGCCACGTCCCGCATCTCGCGCTCGTCGGGATCGTGCAGGCCAAGCCACACGAAGCCGTCGTCGCGGCAGCGCTCGGCGGCCTCGTCGATCCCCAGCGGCTGCTCGTTCTGGCGGGCGCCGTCCTTGTAATGGGCGCAGTCGAGGAGCACGGTGGCAGTCACCCTACCCCCGCCTGGGTCGCGCGGAGCTGCCGTTTCGCGCCGGCGACCCGGCGCGTTCGGCGCCCCGTCGCGCGCCCAGCCTCAGCGCGCTCGCGTGCGGCGCGCCCGGGGCGTGGAGCGGAACTTCGCCAGCGGATGCAGGCCGGAGCGCAGCACGCGCGTGAGCACGTACAGCGCGCTGCGCTTGTTGCCGCCCGGGGTGATGAGCGCCGAGTCCCAGGTGTCCTTCGCCGAGGCCGAGTTCCAGTGGTAGATGTAGACCCGCTTGACGCGCCGGTTGCGCGGCAGGATGTGGTCGAAGATGTAGCGCGTGACATCACCGGCGTGGCGCGGGCCCTCGGGGATGCGCGTCCTGCTGCCGTTGTCGCGGCGCACGAGACCGCCGGTCTCGGTCAGCCAGATCTTCGCGCCGCGCGTGACCTGCAGCAGCTGGCGCAGGCGGTGCATCTTGAAGCGGTTGGCCTCGACGTAGTTGTGCAGCCCCCACAGCTGCGGCATGAACCCGAGCTTGCGGCCGAATGCCTTCACCCAGGAGCGCATGTTCGGCATGTCGAGCAACTCGGGCGCGAGGATCGTGCACTTCGGGCACTCACGGCGCAGCATGCGGTAGTAGGCGGCGGCGAGCTTGGGCCGGCGGCAGAGCGGCTCGCCGCAGTGGTTGGCCTCGTTCCAGGTGGCGAACGTCGTGACCCACGGGTAGCGCTCGCGGAAGCGGCGAAACTCCCGCCGCAGGCGCCACGGCGACGGAACGCTCCGGCGGTTGCCGCTGCGCGAGTGCATGTAGGAGATCAGCGGCTCGACGCCGAGCGCCCGTGCACTCTGCATCCAGGCGTCGAGCTCGGCGATCTGCTGGCGCGTCGTGAGGACGTCCCAGGCGACCGCCAGGCGGGCGTGCTTGATGCCCAGGTCGGCGAAGCGCGCGTCGCTGAACATGTCGGGCTTCTGGTCGGCGATGCCCACCTCGACGCCGGCATGGCGCGGGATCGACGCGGCGTGTACCGGCGCGGTGGCCAGCAGGGGCGCGAGGAGCGCCCCGGTCAGCGCCACCACGAGCGCGGCGCGGCGCGTCGTCGCGGCCACGTCGCCTCAGCCGCCCGTGTGGACGGTGTCGTCGAGCGTCACGAACGCGTCGGCATCGCCGAGATGGGAAACGTGCATCGCGGAGGAACGGTAGTGGTCAACCGCCCCCGCGAGCGCCGCCGAGCACTACATTGCGCCGTGATGAACGTCCAGACCCTGACCCGCCGACCACCGGCCCCGACGCGACGGCGGCAGGCGACCGAGGCCGCGGTGCTGCAGGCGATGGAGGATCTGCTCGGCGAGGGCGTGACGTACGCGTCGCTGGGCATCGAGCGGATCGCGACCCGGGCCGGGATCTCGCGCACGGCGTTCTACTTCTACTTCGCCGACAAGCGTGAGCTGCTCATGCGGCTGGCCAGCGAGCTCTCCGACGAGCTCTATCGCGAGGCGGACGCATGGTGGTCGGGCGCCGGCGACGGCTCCGAGCAGCTCGTCACCGCCCTGAACAAGATCGCGACGCTGTACCGCGGGCACGGCCCGCTCGTCTGCGCGATCGTCGAGGTCTCCGCATACGACGAGGTCGTGGGCCCGTTCTGGCGTGCGATCGTCGGCCGCTTCGTCGATGCGAGCGCGCAGCGGATCGCGAGTGAGATCGACGCCGGCCGCGCCAACCCCGTCCTCGCCGCCGAGGCGACGGCGTTCTCGCTCGTCTGGATGACCGAGCGCGTGCTCTACCAGATGCTCGTGCAGGAGAACGCGGCCTGCGACAGCGAGCTCGTGGGGGCGCTCGGGCGGGTCTGGACCACCACGGTCTACGGCCGGTAGCGACCCCAGGGGCGAACTTGCGGTGGTCCGCCTGCCAGTCGGACGGTTTCTTGCCGACGCGCAGACCAGCGGGCAGGCCCGCTACGTCCTCAGCCGCTCGAACTCCTCGGTCTCGTGCCGCACCGCGTCGAGTTCCCCCGTCTGCAGGCGCGCCTCGACGTCGGCGACGATCTCCTGATCGCTGGCGTCGGGCTTGACGCGGCGCAGGCGGATCGCGTCCAGCCGCTTGAACTTCAGGATCTCCAGCACGTAGACGAGATAGACCGAGGCGATGAGCTCCAGCAGGCCGAGCCCCGCCATCACGAACGACCAGCCGACGTGCAGGTGGCCTCCGTTGTCGGAGTAGGGCACGAAGCGCAGCGCCACGGCGAGCAGCGCGAGCGACAGCGTCCACGCGTAGAGGTAGAGCACCGTGCGCCGCGTCGAGAAGCCGATCCGGTCCATGCGGTGGTGGAAGTGCTCGCGGTCGGCGGCGTAGACGGGCCGGTGGTACTTCATCCGCTTCAACACGACGAACGTCGTGTCCAGGAACGGCACCGCGAGCACGATCAGCGGGAAGATCAGGGCCAGCGCGGCGCCGGTCTTGACGGAGCCGAGCACGGCGACGCAGCCGAGCAGCAGGCCAAGCAGGTTCGAGCCGCAATCGCCCATGTAGACCGACGCGGGATGGAAGTTGTGGATGAGAAAGCCGATCGCGGCGCCCGCCGTCAGGGCGGCAAGCACGCCGGCCTGGCGGCGCTCCAGGTCGAAGGCGATCACGGCGAGCGCCGCCGCGCTCAGCGCGCAGACGCCGGCCGCGAGCCCGTCGATGCCGTCGGACAGGTTGACGACGTTCATCACCGCGACGAGACCCAACACGGTCAACGGCGCCCCGAGCTCGCCGAAGCTGACCGCGCCGAGGAACGGGAATGTGATGTTGTCGACGCTCACCCCGGCCTGGACGGCGACCGATGCCGCTGCCACCTGGCCGGCCAGCTTCCACACCGCCGACAGCTCGAAGCGGTCGTCGATCGCGCCGACGACCGTGATGATCGCGGCGGCGGCGAGGATCCCATGCAGGACCTCGCTGCCGCGCAGCACGATGATGCCGGCGATCGCGCCGCCGAGGAAGATCGCCAGGCCGCCGAGCAGCGGTGTGCCGCCGGCCGCCAGGCCGCGGCCGCGAGCGCGGTCGATCGCGCCGACGCGGCGGGCGAAGCGCGTCGTGACCGGCGTCAGGCCCGCGGTCGCCACAAGGGCGACCGCAAACCCCGTCAGCGCGTCGAACCCGTCGAGCACACCGGCGACTGTATCCGTCCGCGCGGGCGGCGCCCGATTACTCCTCGATCAGCGCCACGCGGCGGGCGTGGCGCCCGCCCTCGACCTCGCCCTCGATGAACGCGCGCACGATCCCGTCCGCGGTCGGGCCGTCGAGCCGGCGGCCGGAGAGCGTGACGACGTTCGCGTCGTTGTGGGCGCGCGACAGCTGCGCCTCCTCGGCGTCGTGGGCGTTGACTGCCCGTACGCCCGGCACCTTGTTGGCGACGATCGCCACGCCGACGCCGGAGCCGCAGACGAGCACGCCGCGCTCGGCGTCGCCCTCGGCGACGAGCCGCGCGGCGGGGCGCGCGTAGCGCGGGTAGTCGGTGGACTCGTCGGTCTCGGGACCGACGTCGACGACGTCATGGCCGGCGTGCTGCAGCTCGGCCTTCACGTGCTCTTTGAGCTCGAAGCCTGCGTGGTCTGAAGCGATCGCGATGCGCATGGGCAGCATGGTATTCAGCCGTCTCCCGAGCTCGGGCTGCGTCAGCTCGCCGCCGCCGCCGCGAGCGCCGCGGCGACCGCATCCCGCGTGACCGCGCCCTCGCGCACGACCGACCACGTGCCGTGGCTGCCGAACGCGCGCAGGTCGATGACCGTCGACGGCGTACCGGGGAGCGGACCGCCGTCGACGACCAGGTCGGCGCCGTCGCGGACCGCCGGATCGACCTCCGCCAGCTCGCGCGGGTCGGCGCCGCCAGAGCGGTTGGCGCTCGATTGCATGACCGGCACGCCGACGCCAACGAGCACCCCCGGCGCCGGCACGCGCAGGCCGAGCGTCCAAGGGTCGTGGCCGCAGGCCAGCGGGTAACGGGCCAGCGGGTTGGGCAGCAGCAGCGTGACCGCGCCGGGCAGCAGCGCGCCGAGTGCGGCGCGGGTGCGGGGGCCGAGCTCGGGCAGCGCGGCCACGGCGGGAGCCAGCGAGAAGAACATCACCGCCGCAGGCTTGTCGGCCGGGCGATCCTTGAGTGCGTACAGCCGCCGCACCGCCTCCACCGACAGCGGATCGCAGGCCAGGCCGTAGACCGTGTCGGCCGGAAACACGGCGACCCCGCCGGCCACGATGCAGCGCTCGAACGCCGCTGCCTCGGAGGTCATCGCCGGCCGACCACGACGCGCTCGATCCCGGCGAGGTCGCGGCGTGCCTCGACGCGCGCGAAGCCCGACTGCTCCATGAGCGCCATCACGGCCGGTGCCTGCCCCTCTCCCAGCTCGATCGCCAGCAGCCGCGCGCCGGCGCCGGCGCCGGCCGGGACGAGCCGGCGGATGACGTCGAGGCCATCGACGCCGGCGAAGAGAGCGCCGGGCGGCTCGTGGCGGGTGATCTCCGGCGCCAGCGTCGCGCGGTCGCCGTCGGCGACGTAGGGCGGGTTGGAGAGCACGCCATCGACCTGCCCCACCCCCGCCAGCAGGTCGCCTTCCATGAACTCCACGCCCTCGATCGCCAGGCGCTCCGCGTTCGCGCGGGCGACCACCAGCGCGTCGGCGCTCACGTCGGTGGCCACGACCACCAGATCCGGCCGCTCCTGCTTGAGCGCCAGCGCGATCGCCCCGCTGCCGGTCCCGACGTCGGCCACGCGTGCGCCCTCGGCCAGCAGCTCGACGCCGATCTCGACGAGCAGCTCGGTCTCCGGCCGCGGCACGAGCACGCGCGCGTCGACGGCCAGCTCGAGATGGCGAAATGCGCGCCGGCCGGTGATGTAGGCGACCGGCTCGCGGCCCACAGAACGCCGCCGCACCGCGTCCTGGAACGCCCGCACCGCCGGTCCCTTGACCTCGCGACCGGGCTGGAGGAACAGCGCCGTGCGGTCGAGCCCGAGCGATGCCGCCAGCAGCACCTCGGCGTCAAGTCGCGGCGTGTCCGATCCTGCCGCCCCGATCGCGATCACCGCCGAGTCGAGCGCCTCGCGGACGGTGACGCCGCCGAACGCGCTCACCGCCACGCCATTACGCCGCCGCCTGCAGCTCCAGGACGCGGCGCTTCTCGTCGTTCTGCAGCGCCTCGGTGAACTCGTCCAGCGCGCCCTCGAGCACGTCGTCGAGGTTGTGCACGAGCAGGTTGATGCGATGGTCCTTGACGCGCCGCTCGCCGTAGTTGTACGTGCGGATCTTCTCCGCGCGCTCGCCGGTGCCGACCTGCGAGCGGCGATCGGCGGCCAGCTCGGCCTGCTGCTCGGCGAGCGCGGCGTCGTAGAGGCGCGCGCGCAGCACCCGCATCGCCCGCTCGCGGTTTTGCAGCTGGGACTTCTCGTCCTGCATCGATACGACGATGCCGGTCGGCTTGTGCGTGATCCGCACCGCCGAGTCGGTCGTGTTGACCGACTGCCCGCCGGGCCCGGAGGAGCGGTAGACGTCGATCTGCAGATCGTTCTGGTCGATGTCGACGTCGACGTCCTCGACCTCGGGCAGCACGGCGACGGTCGCCGTCGAGGTGTGGACGCGGCCTTGGGACTCGGTCGCCGGCACGCGCTGGACGCGGTGCGTGCCGCCCTCGAACTTGAACACCGAGTAGGCGCTGTCACCCTTGATCGCGAACGTGTAGGCGCCATCGGAGGCCTCGAGCAACTCGTTCGTGAAGCCGCGCCGCTCGGCGTACTTCGTGAGCATGCGGAACAGATCGCTCGCCCAGATGCTCGCCTCGTCGCCGCCGGCGCCGGCGCGGATCTCGACGATGACGTTCTTGTCGTCGTTGGGGTCGCGCTCGACCATCGCGAGGCGGATCTCGGTCTCGATGCGCTCGATCTCCTCGCGTGCGGTGGCGAGCATCTCGCGGACCTCGGCGTCCTCGCCCTCGTCGAGCATCTCGCGCGCGCCGGCCTCGTCGTCGACCGCGCGGCGCCATTGCTCGGCGAGCTTGGCGGCGATCTCGAGCTGGCGGAAGTTGCGCCCGGCCGCGGCCGCACGCTGACGATCCCCGAAGATCTCGGGGTCTGACATCTCGCGCTGGGCGTCAGCGAAGCGCGCCTCGATCTGCTCCACGAGCCGCTCGATCATGGCTTCGAGGGTAGTGCAGCGACGGGCCACCGCGGACGTCCGGCGGCGCTCGGCGAAGACCCGGCTACCGTCCCGTACGTGCCGCTGCTCGCCGCCATCGTCCTCATCGGCTGCGCCATCCTCGCCGCCCGCATCTGGCACCGCCGCCAGGGCCGCGACAACACGGCCGAGCTCGACGAGGCGGTCGCCCGCATCCGCGAGAGCGTGCGCGAGGAGTTGCCGTGGCGACGCGCCGTCCTGCCGGCGGCGGCGATCGTGGCCCTGCTGCTGCTGGCGACGCTCGCGCGCATCCCTAGCCGCTGGCCGGTGCTGCTGCTCGCGCTCGGCGCGCTCGCCGCCGGCGTCACGCTGTTCGTCGTGCGCGAGCGCCGCCGCGCCGGGTAGCGCGCTACGCGACGACCTCGATGCCGACGAGGTCCTCGTCGCTCGCCTCGCCGGGCGTCTCGACGGCCAGCACGGCCTGCAGGGCGGCGATCGCCACCGCGAGCTGGCCGAGGTCGGGCTGGCGCGTCGTCAGCAGCTGCAGCTTCATCCCGGGCAGCATGAGCAGCTGCGCCCAGCGCTTGGTGCGGTTGCGCCCGAACCACTTGATGACCTCGAAGGCGAGGCCCGCGACGAGCGGGATGCCGATCACGCGCGAGGCGAACAGCCAGTACCACGCGGGCGTCCCGAGCGGCGCGAAGACGACGATCGCAACGATCATCACGATCAACATGAAGCTCGTCCCGCAGCGCGGATGCAGGCGGCTGAAGCGCTGCGCGTTGTCCGGCGTGAGCGGCAGGCCGGCCTCGTAGCAGGAGATCGCCTTGTGCTCGGCGCCGTGGTACTGAAAGACGCGCTGCAGGTGGTTCAGGCGCGTGACTGCCCACAGGTAGATGAGGAAGATCGAGATCCGGATGAGCTTCTCGACGATCACGAAGACGAGCGCGTTGGGCAGCATGCCCTTGATCAGGCTCGTCAAGGCGACGGGCAGCAGGAAGAACAGCCCGACGGCCAGCGCCAGGCCGGCGAACACGGTTCCCGCCCACGCGCCGCGCGAGAGCGCCTTCTCGCCCTCGGCCTGCTGGGCGTTGACGGAGATGTTCAGCGCGCCGACGCCGAGCTTGAGCGACTCGCCGAGCGCGACGACGCCGCGGATGATCGGCAGGCGCATCCAGCGGTGGCGCTGGAGCGCGGAGACGAGCGGGAAGCTCTGCACCCGGATCTCGCCGCGCGCGGCCTCGCCGGACTCCATCCGGCGCCCGCCGGCGAGCTGCTCGGGCGCGGGCGTGCGCACGGCGACGGCCCACGTCGAGACGCCGCGCATCATCACACCCTCCAGCACCGCCTGCCCGCCGAGGGGCGCGTCGCGCGAGGCGACGGGCGGGGGTGCTTTTGACGTGTGCAGCGGCCGCTCGGGCTCGTGCCGAGCGACCGTCATGCGCGGTTGCGGAGGTCGGCTAGTTGTCGCCGGCGACGCGCTTGGCGGCGCGGCGCTTGAAGCGATCGACCCGTCCACCGGTGTCGACGAGCTTCTGGCGGCCCGTGTAGAACGGGTGGCAGTTCGAGCAGATCTCGACGTGGATCTCGGCCTGCGTCGAGCGCGTCATGAACTCGTTGCCGCACGTGCAGCGGACGTGGGCGGCGACGTACTCGGGATGGATTTCGGTCTTCATGGTGCATGCGAGTTTAGCGAGGGGTGCCTGCCGGGCCGCCAGCCTGCCGAATCGCGGGCACCCGCTACGCCGCCCGGGCGATCGGCTCGTCGGCCTGCACGGCGCCGGTCCAGTCAAAGCGCTCGAGCTCGACCGCGTGCCCAGCCCGTCGCGCCTCCACGATGATCCCCCACGGCTTGGGATGGACGACCACCGCGGCGCTCGGATTGCGCCGGCGCAAGCGCACGATCTCGCGCATCTGGTCCAGGGTGAGCTCAGCCGTCATGCCGTCCACGTTGCCCATAACGGCTGTATCGGAGATAAGTCGTGCGAGCTTGAGGGCCTCATGGCGCCTCGCCCGTGGTAGCGTCGCGCCGTGACAAGAGGGCTGTCAGGCAGACGTCTTGCCGGGCTGATCGGGGCCGCTGGCGCCGTCGCGATCGTGTTGGCGCTGGCGCTCGTGCCCGGCTCCCCGCTGCGCAGTGCTGACGACACGGCAACGGTGCCGGTCAAGAAGGCGTCGTCTGACTCCGAGGCGCCGGTCAAGGCACCGGCGCACTGGCTGCCGCCCGAGGACTGGGTCTACAACCACTGGCTGCCCTTCGACGAGGACCGCCTGAACGAGCTGCTCGGGGTGACCCGCGGGCGGATCTGGCGCCAGCTGCGCGACGACCGCCACACCCTCGCCGAGCTCGCCGCCCAGCATGGCTGGAGCGATCCGGACAAGCTCGCGACCGCACTCGTCGCGCCGCGCGCCGCCGACGTCTCCTCCGGGACACTCGCCCTGCTGCGCTCGCGCGCGCAGCGCACGCTGACGCAGGGCCATCTCTCCCAGCATCTGCTGTTTCACTCGCTGCATCAGTTCGCGATCCCCAGCGCGGCGCCGGAGATCTTCGGGGTGACCGACATCGCCTTTCGCGAGCTGCGCCGCGCCGAGCAGAGCCCGCTGGAGATCGGCCGGCTGCACGGCCGCTCGCCTTCGCGCATCCAGGCGCTCGCCGGCGGCGTCCTGCGCGAGCGCGTGCGCTTCGGCATCGACTCCGACGTGATGACCGAGCGCCAGGGCGCGATCCTGCTGCGCCGCCAGCTCAGCCAGCTGCCGCGCTGGCTGGCGCAGGTGCGCTACAACGGCCCGCCGCCGACGCACGAGGGCAAGCTGACCGGCACGCCGCGCAACTTCGCCGCCAACCCGGCGCTGTCGGCCGACGGTGATCGCGTCGTGTTCGAGGCCTACCTGCAGAAGCTGCCGCTCGCGCTCAAGCGCGGCGAGATCAGCGTCATGTCGCGCGCCGTGACCGGCGGCGAGCCGCGCAACGCGTCGTTGAACCCCGCGCGCAGCGCGCCGCGCTCGGCCTACAACCCGACCGTCTCGGCCGACGGCCGCGTCGTCGCGTTCGAGTCCGCCGAGGGCAACCTGAACTTCGCCAAGCGCTACGGCCAGATTCGCGTCTTCGTCAACGACGCGAAGACCGGCCGCACGCGCGCGATGCCGCGGCCGGCATTGAAGCCCGGCGTGTCGCGCTCGGAGTACAACCCGGCGATCTCCGCCAACGGTCACTTCGTCGCCTACCAGGCCCAGCGCCGCGGCGGCCAGAGCGCGGTTTACGTCACCGACCTGCGCAGCGGGCAGCGCGAGCTGGCCAGCCGCGGTCCGCGGTCCGCGCCGGGCGCCGACGACGGCGTCTATGACCCGGCGATCTCCGGCGACGGCCGCCGCGTCGCGTTCACGACCGCGGCGGCGAACCTCGGCGCCGGTGACCTGCGCGGCCGCACGCAGGTCTTCGTCCGCGACCTCGAGGCGGGCACGACGGCGCTCGTCAGCCGGCGCAGCGGCCCGAGCGGGGCGATCGCCGACGACTACTCCGCCGACCCGGCGGTCTCGCGCGACGGGCGCTACGTCGCGGTCGCGTCCTCGGCACGCAACCTCGCCGGCGGGCGGCCGGGCAGCGCCACCGGCTCGCGGATCTACGTCCGCGATCTGCGCAGCGGCCGCACGACCGCCGTCAGCGACCCGCGCGGCTTCGCGCTGAAGCCGTCGCTCAGCGCCGACGGGCGCGTCGTCGCCTACACGGCGTTTCGCGCCGGGCGCTCGCTGGTCTACACACGCGACGCTCGCGGGCGCGGGCCCGAGCGCCTCGTCTCACGCGCGGGCGGGCTGCGCGGCGCGAGCGCTGACGGCGCGGCCTCCGACGCGGCGATCTCCGGCGACGGCCGGCGCGTGGCGTTCACCTCGGCGGCGACGAACCTCGCGGCCGCCAAGCCCGACAACCGCCGCGGCGTCTTCGTGCACGATCTGCGCGAAGGCACGACGACGCTCGTCAGCGCCGCCGTGCCGAAGGACGCCGTCGTCAACGCCGTCAAGCCGAAGGTCGGCCCGGTCGCGGCGCCGCCGGCGGGCAAGACCGGGAGCGTCAGCCGTGCCGCGCGCACAGCCGTCGTGTCGATCTTCGACAACGCCTTCCATCTCGGGCAGGACCGCCCGACGGTGCGGCTGGAGGCCGGCGGCAGGCTCACCTGGCGATGGCGCTCCCAGCAGTCTCACCAGGTGACGCTGCGCTCCGGGCCGCAGCCGATCGTGTCGCCGACGAAGACCACCGGCGACTACTCCGCGACGCTCGACCAGCCGGGCACGTACAGGTTCGTCTGCTCGATCCATGCGCCCGGCATGACGATGAAGGCGATCGTCGATTAGGACGGGATCAGAGGTTCTGATAGAGCGGGCCGTCGCCGCCCTCGGGCGTCGTCAGCCGCCCGCCCTTCGCGGTGATCGCCCCGCACTGCACGCAGTTGGTGTAGTTGACGATCACGTCGACCGGCCCGCTCGCCGGCGCGTCGTCGGGGATCTCATAGACCCCGGCCGGGCACATCCACGCCCACGTCTCGGCGACCTCGCGCGGCACGCGCTTGCTCACGCGGATGTGGTTGGGCGCGTCGTCGCGGGTGGCGTTGCCGCTGATGTAGACCGAGGAGAGCTTGTCGAAGGTGTACTTGCCGTCTGGCTTGGGATAGCCGTCCTTCGTGTCGCCGACGAAGACCGGCCTCTCGTCGTTGCGATGCCACTTCCAGCGCCCGCCGGGGAAGCGCCCCTTTGTCATGATCATGAGGTTGACGAGCGGCCCGCCGCGCAGAAAGCCCTTCTGGAAGGGCTGGCGCGTGTTGCGGACCTCGTAGAGCTCCTTGGCGATCAGCGAGTCGTCGACCGCCTGCTCGTAGGACTCGAGGTTCGTGTCACCCCGCTTGAGCGCCGCGTAGATCGCCTCGGCGGCGAGCTTGCCCGACATGACGGAGTGGTGCACGCCCTTCAGCGCCACGGTGTCGACCATCCCGGCCGAGTCGCCGACGAGCAGCGCGCCCGGCATCGTCAGCTTCGGCATCGACCACCACCCGCCGGCCGGCAGCGCCTTCGCCCCCCACGACACGCGCTCGCCGCCCTCGAGGATCTCGCGCACCATCGGGTGGCACTTGAACTGCTGCAGCAGGTCGTGGGCCGAGGTCGTCGCGTCGGCGTACTCGAGGTCGACGACGAAGCCGATCGAGACGAGGTGATCGCCCGTCCGCTCGTCGCGCATCGGGTACAGCCAGGTGCCGCCGATCTGGACGTACTTGGGCTTGAGCTTCAGCGGCCACGGCCCGATCGTGTGGATCAGGCGGTCGAGCGGCTTGGGGACCTTCCAGACCTCCTTGACGCCGAGCTCCCAGACCTGAGGCTCGCGGCCGTCGGCCAGATCGAACTCGCGGATCGCGGCGCCGGTGAGGTGGCCCCAGCAGCCCTCGGCGAGGACCGTGCATTTCGCCTTGACGTCGGTGCCGGGCTCGAAGTTGCGCAGCGGCTGGCCGTCCTTGCCGCGGCCCTTGTCGCCCGAGCGCACACCGACGACCTCGCCGTTCTCGACGATCAGCTGGCTCGCCGCGGTCTCGGTGAGGATGTAGGCGCCGCCCTCCTCGGAGATCTTCTGCTGATAGCGCGCGAGCGCCGCGACCGAGATGACCTCGTTGCCGTGGTTCCTGAACGGCGGCGGCGTCGGGATCTTCCATGCCTTCTTGGCGCTGGGCATGAGGTAGACGGCTTCCTTCTCGACGGCGCCGAAGGCAAAGCCCTCCTTACGCCAGTCGTCGCGCGTCAGCCCGGTCAGCAGGTCCTCGAGCGGGCCGGGACGCATGACGGCGCCCGACAGGTTGTGGCCACCGCAGGTCTTCGCCTTCTCGATCACCGCGACCGGCACCTCGCCGAGCGATTCGAGCAGCTCCTCGTCGTCGGCGAGCAATTGCAGGAGGCGGTTGGCGCAGGACAGGCCGGCGGTCCCGCCGCCGACGATCGCCACGCCGACCTCGATCAGCTCGTCTTCGGGATCGAGGCCGTGCTTGATGAACTCGCCCGTCGGGTCGACCGGGGGCGGGACCTGTGCCGGTGCCGGCGCGCCGCCGTTGCTACCTGCCATGGAGGATCAGCCCTTCTTCGCCTTCACTGCCTCGGTGAGCTTGGGCAGGATCTTGTTGAGGTCGCCGACGATGCCCAGGTCGGAGTACTCGAAGATCGGGGCGTTTGAGTCCTTGTTGATCGCCACGATGTTCTCCGAGGATTGAAAGCCGACCTTGTGCTGGATCGCGCCGGAGATGCCGGCCGCCAGGTAGAGCTTCGGCGAGACGGTCTTGCCGGTCTGGCCGATCTGCGTCGAGTACGGATACCAGCCGGCGTCGACGACCGCGCGCGTCGCGGCGACCGCGCCGCCGAGTGCTTCGGCCAGCGCTTCGCACAGCTCGAAGCCCTCCGGCTTGCCGAGCCCGCGGCCACCGGCCACGAGGATGTCCGCGCCCTCGATGTCGATGTCCTCGCCGCGCTGCTCGCCACGCATGACCATCGTCGCCTGCAAGGAGAACGACGACAGCTCGACGGTGACGTCCTCGATCTCGGCGCTGGTGTCGGTCGGCGCCGCGGTGTCGAAGGCGTTCAGGCGGCCGATGATGATCCCGCGGTCCTTGTAGGTGGACGTCGAGATCGACGAGTCGCCGTGGATCGGGCGTTCGGCGGTGAGCTTGCCGTCGACGACGTTGACCTGCGTGACCTCCATCGTCACGCCGGCGTTCAGGCGCGCGGCGAGGCCGGCGCCGATCTCGAAGCCGAGCAGGCCGCCGCCGAACAGCGCGTAGTCATGGCCGCCGTCGTCCATGACCTGCGCCATGACGTCGATGACGGGCTGGGCCAGTCCCTCGGGCGCTTCGGCGCAGCGGTAGACCTTCGTGACGCCGTAGTTGCCCAGCGAGGCGGCGAGCTCGTCGGAGACGTCGCCGATGACGATCGCGTGGGCCTCGCAGCCCAGCTCGCCGGCGAGCTTGGCGGCCTCGGAGACGCCGCCGAGCGAGTTCTTGTTGAAGGCGCCCTCATAGTGCAGGGCGTAGGCCAGGATGCCGCTCATGCCAGAAGCTTCCTCTCGTCGAGCCAGGCGATGATCTTCTCGACCGTGTCGTTGGTGTCCTCGTCTTCGATGATCTCGCCGGCGGCCTTCTGCGGCGGGGCCTTGAAGTCCCCGCAGACGACCTTGGAGCCGGCCTCGCCGACGCGGTCGGCCTCGAGGCCCACGTCGCCGATGCCGACGGCGTCCAGCGGCTTCTTCTTGGCGCCCATGATCGCCTTCAGCGAGGGGTAGCGCGGCTCATTGATCGCGTCGCCGACGGAGATGACGGCGGGCAGCTTGATCTCGACGGTGTCGTAGCCGTACTCGGCCTGGCGCTCGCAGCGCAGCGTGCCGGGCGTGACGTCCATCTTGATGACCTGCGTCAGCGACGGCATCTTCAGGTAGTCGGCGACGACGGCGCCGATCGTGTAGCACTCGCCGTCGTCGGACTGCTGGCCGAGCAGGACGAGGTCGGGGCTCTCGCGCTCGAGCACCTTGGCCAGCGCGTAGCCGGTGGCCACGACGTCGGAGCCCGCGAGCGCGTCATCGGAGAGGTGCACGGAGCGATCGGCGCCGAGCGAGACGGCCTTGTGCAGGGCGCGCACGGCGGTGCTCGGGCCCATCGTCACGGCGATGATCTCCTCGACCTCGACCTCGCCACCCTCCTTGACCTGCATCGCGGCCTCGATCGCGTGCGTGTCGTAGGGGTTGAGGTTGCGCTCGCCGCTGCGGTCCATGCGCCCGGTCGACGGATTGATCCGCTTCTCGACGGCGGCGTCGGGCACCTCCTTCACCAGGACGCAGATCTTCAACTGGAGCCTCCTTGGGGCAGACGTGACATGGCTGCAGGGTAGCCGATTGACTGACTAGTCAATCGCGATCTCCGAGCAGGATCGGCACCGCGCAACGCGGTGGCGCCGACGACACATCCTGCGTGAAGGCATGGCTCGATCATGGAGCGCCGCGAGCGGCCCGCTGATGATATTGCGCCCTCCGCCGCAGCGCTGACCGACGAGCGCGGCGGCCTCCCGATCTGTGCGTGACGTCCCGGCGCGGCAGTATCTGCGCGCGGCACGCCGTCCTCTGCCTTGTGCCGCTCCCGACGGGAGCCACACGAAAGGGACGTTCATGCCACCGCTCGATCTCATCCGAAACGCATCGCTCGCCGACCTCGGGGTCCGCCCGATGCCCGAGACCTCCGAGGGCGCAGCTCCCCCGGACAACAGCGAGATCCGCAAGGCCGCGGAGGCCGTGCTTGGCGGCGTCAAGATGTCGTTCGCCGCGATCGCCGCCAACCCCGACCGCGCGACAGAGCGCGGCACCGTCGAGGACGCGATGCGCAGCGCGATCAAGGGGCTCCCGGCCACACGGCGGGACGACATCGCCGCCACCGCCCGTCAGCTGCTCGACGTTCCGGAGGCCCAGCGCGTAGCGACGTTCGGCATCGCCGGGACCCGCGACGCCGACTCGCACCTGGCGAGCGGCGGCATCGCGCGCTTCACGGACACGGTCGATATGCCGCAGCTCGACGCCAAGCTGCTGGGCGTCCGCACAGACCTCGTCCCCGTGGCAGTGACCGGTCTGCGCAGCGTCGCGGACGGCCTGCTCATCCCCGCGGCGAACGTGTCGGGCAACGTCACCGACTTCGAGGCGGCTCGCGAGGAGACCAACGCCGCGGCCGAGGCAGCCGACCTGTACAACCCGGACCGTCTCACCGATATCTGGGGCGCACGGGTCGCCGGCGACCCATTCTCCGGGGGACTCTCCGACGACGACTTCGAGCAGTTCGCCACGACCGACAAGATGGGATTCTGGATCCAGCGCGTGCGCTGCGTCGACGAGACGAACCCTGAGTGGTTCGGCTCTGACGAGATCGCGCTCGCCGGCGTCTCCGTCGACGAGGACGGCGACACGCACAAGCGCGCCGAGCAGTACATCGGCGGTGGCTTCGACGATGGCGACCAGAAGACCTACGCCAACTGGCGCTACACGTCCTTCTCGATGACCGAGGGCAAGTACTGGCCCAAGCGCTACTCCGTGTCGCTGATCCTCGCCGAGAAGGACAACGGCGGACTCTCGAGCTTCCTCAACGACATCTGGTCGAGCGTCCGCGCCCAGGTCAAGGCGGCGATCGCCAAGGCCGTCGCCGCCGGGATCGGCGGCTGGACTGGCGCGGCGATCGCCACAGCGCTCGGCAAAGCGGTCGCGTGGATCATCGACGTGTTCGTGGGCTGGATCATCGGGCGGTTCAAGGACAACATCTTCCCGGTGTTCACCGCCAGCGTCACGACGCCGAGTATGTCGGCGCGCTGGAGCTACCCCAACGGCAGGTGGGGGAACCCGTCGTCGGGCACGCGCACGGCGCACTTCTACGGGCACGGCGGGCACTACCTCATCGACTACCGCTGGCAGTTCTTCGCATGAGCAGCGGCCGGCCGGTCGCCTGGTCCGCGGACCAGGCGCCCGGGCAGGCCGGGCGATGTCGCCCGGTCGACCTCGCCGCGGTTCTGTCCGATCGCTCGTGCCCCTCGCTTGGCATGCCCGTCGTGTCCGAATGGGGGGCCAGCGACGACGGCGAACACCGTCGCGTCGCGCTCGTCGACGCAGCCGTCGATGGGCGGCACCCGGATCTCGCGGGTGCGCGGATGATCTCGTGGGGGCATGCCGACACGCTCCTCGCACGCGACACGACAGGACACGCGACTGCGTGCGCGTCGCTGCTTGTCGGGCAGGGTCGACGAGATGTCGCCGGCCTGGTGCCGGCCGCGACGCTCCTCGTCGCCCCGGTCTTCTGCAGCGGCGCCACCGACATCGCACGGCGGGCAAGCGCCGCGATCCGGTGGGCCGTCGACAACGACGCCGACACGATCGTGCTGCCCTTCGGACGCATGCGCTCTGACCGCCGGCTCGCGGGCGCGCTGACGGTGGCTGCAAGCGCCGGGGTCGTGCTGATCGCGGCGGCGGGCAACCTGGGCCACGACCGAGCAACGTTCCCAGGTCGCCACGCGCACGTGCTCGCGGTGACCGCGCACGACGACCACAAGCTCATCGACTGGTGCTCGCACCGCGCCGACCTCGCCGCCCCGGGCCGATGCATCCCCGCGGCCGGGCAGGGTGGACCGACACACCTCGACGGCACGTCGGTTGCCGCCGTGCTGGCGGCCGCAGCCTCGCGGCCCGCGAGATCGGCCGCGGGCCGCGCGCCGCTGGAGCCGAGGCGCGACCATGCATGACGTCGACGATCTGCGTGCGCGCATCGCTGCCACTGCCGGGTTCATACAGCTCGATCCGACCGTGGCGGGCCCACACGCCGTGCGAGCGCTGGAGCCCGTCGGCGCCGGCGCGATACTCGACGCATGTCGAGCGCCGCGCGCCTGCGCGCCGGTGACACGGACCCGGCGGTCCCGAGCGGAGACCGCGGACGTCCCACTCCTGCGCGATCGATTCGGACACCATCGCGCGTTCCTGGCAGGCCAGGTCGACGTGTGGTTTCACCCCGGCGTGTCGCACGCCGCGTGCGACGCGCTCGCCGATCGGCTGCATGCTTCATGTGAGCTCGCCTGCGACGACTTCGGCTTCCGGCGACTGCGGCTCGACACCGATTCCGGGTCCGCGTCGCTCGAGCGGACGCTGCGGCTCGCCGCCGAGCTCTCGCTGCGGCCCGAGGTCCGGCTGGCCGAGCCCATGGAGCTGGGGATCATCGCACTTGACCCGGTCGAGCCGGCCTCCGACTTCGAGGACTCAGACGCCCACTGGCACCTCGACGCCCTCGGCGCCGACGCGGGGCTCGGCGACCTCAACGGGGCCGGCGTCGTCGTCGCGGTCGTCGACAGCGGCGTGGCGCTCGAGCATCCGGACATCGCGCCGGCGCTCGCCCCCGGATGGCTCGCGCTCGACCTGAACTTCGACGGGCGCGTCGCGGCCGAGGAGCGATCGCCTGCGGCAGATCACCTCGCGCACGGCACGTCGGTCGCCGGCCTGGCCATCGGACGCGGCATGGCGAGCGGCGGCGTACGGGGCGTCGCTCCCGCGTCGATGCTGCTGCCGCTGAAGATCGCCGGCCTCAGCCTCGAGTCCGACTACGGCCATCGCGCGCTTGCGATCAAGGCGGCGGTGCTGGAACTCGGCACACGCGGCGGGATCATCAACCTGTCGTGGGCGACGGGCGGCGAGCATCTCGGGGTCCGCAACGCGATCGCCGACGCGACCGCCGCGGGGCACGTCGTCGTGTGCAGTGCCGGCAACCGGCCTCCAGGCGCTCCCGACCTACCCGACATCCCCCACTTCCCGTCCGTGTACGCGGGCGGGATTCCGGATCTCGGTGTCGAGGCGATCACCGGCGTCATCTCCGTCGCGGCCACCGACCGGGCTGGCCGCCGCGCGAGGTACTCCTACTTCGGCGACCGCACGGTCACGCTCGCCGCACCGGGGGGCGACAGCGCGTCACCGCTGCGTCTCGCCGCGACGCCCGAGCCGTATGGGTCGGGCTACGGGACCTCGTTCGCTGCACCACTCGTCGCCGGCGCCGCTGCGCTTGCGCGCTGCGTGCTACCCGCCGCAACCCCGTCCGAGGTCGTCGAGCTCCTGCGAGCGTCCTGCCGGGAAGCGGCAGGGGTGGGAGCCGGCGTACTCGACCTGCGCCTACTGCGCGCGCGACTGGGCGAGCCTCCTTGGGCCGACGGCACGACCGTCCATCCCGTGGGCACGAGCACGACGGCGACGAGCGCGCCGACCCCCGCCGGACTCCTCACCGTCAACGACGCCACGGTCGACGAGCTCGTCGAGCTGCCCGGCGTCGGGCGCTGGTCGGCCGAGCGCATCGTCTCGCGGCGCCTGGCCAGCGGGCGCTTCAGATCGTGGGGCGACGTCATCTCGAGCGGCGCGCTCGACGCGTTCGCGATCGAGGAGCTTGCGGGGTTGCTCGTGCTCGGGTGAACGCACCGCCGCGCGCGACGGCCTCGGGCGAGGGCGGGTGTCGCTACGCCCGCACGGCCCCGCGGATGAAGTCGATGATCGCCTCGGTGCTCGATCCGGGGGTGAAGACCTCGGCGACGCCGAGCCGCTTGAGCTCGGGGATGTCGTCACGGGGGATCGTGCCGCCGACGATGACGACGACGTCGTCGACCCCCTGCTCCTCCAGCAGCGCGACGATCCGCGGCACGAGCGTCATGTGGGCGCCCGACAGCACCGACAGGCCGACGGCCTGGGCGTCCTCCTGGATGACCGTCTCGACGATCTGCTCGGGCGTCTGGTGCAGGCCGGTGTAGATGACCTCCATGCCGGCGTCGCGCAGCGCGCGGGCGATGATCTTGGCGCCGCGGTCGTGCCCGTCGAGGCCAGGCTTGGCGACGACGACGCGGATCTTCTGGCTCGAAGGTGCAGGCTCGGTCATAGATGCCCGGCGGGCGCGGCCGATCATATGCGTCCACGCGGGTTCGCGCCGTTGGAGGGTCGAGCACGAGGTACGGCCTCGCCGCGGCGCCGGGCGATCGGCCGGATCTGTCGCGCCCGGCTACGCGTGCCGGCGCGCCGACGGGACCGGCTTGCCGGTCGGCGACAGGCACTGGCCGCGCTTGTTCTCGCCGTGGGCGCAGAAGTGGCGGATCCGCTCGCAGTTCTTCGTCTTGAACGCCCGGTTCGTGCGGATGCGCGCCGTGTCGATTCCCGGACCGCAGTCGATCGTGCCCTTGCCGTAGTAGGCCCAGACGTAGTCGTTGCCGCTGCCGCCCTTGACGACGCTGCGACCGTGGCTCGGGTAGAGCCAGTCGTTGCCGGGCCCGCCGTCGAGCACGTCGCGCTGGGTGGAGTTGTTGCGCACCGGGTCCCAGTCGCCCCAGAGGATGTCGTGACCGCCCTTGCCCGACAGCCGGTCGGAGCCGTGGTGGCCGAGCAACTCGTCGTTGCGCGGCCCGCCGGACTTCCTGCGCGGCGTGCGGCTGCCCTCGACGACCTGCCAGAGGATCCCGCTGAGCTTGGGCCAGACGCGCGTCGCGCGCTGGCCCTTCCTGCTGTTGAGCCCGTCGTTGTGGGGCACCTTGTCGCCTCCGCCGGGCGCTTGGCGGTTGTTGCCCGGCCCGCAGTTGACGACGCCGCGGTCGTAATCGGCGCAGAGCTCTTCGTTGGACTGGGCCTGGCCTGCGACCGGGATCGCCAGCACAGCCGTCGCCAGCGCGATCAAGGTGGCGAGAACCGCTGGGCGACGTGACATGTGCGCGAGCCTATCCGCCTCCAGCTTATGCGCCGCTGAAGCTCTGGCCGAATGTCAGAAGACGGGTGTCTCGCGGTACGTGCCGAAGACCTCCTGCAGCGCGCGCACGAT
>JBBSQG010000004.1:0-21865 GCA_038258125.1 Solirubrobacterales bacterium | reverse complement strand
TTTGTTGGTGGTGGGGGGGGGGGGCGGGGGGGGGCGGGGCCGCGGGGGGGGGGGGGTGGGGGGGGGGGCGCCGGGGGGGGGGGGATCCCTGGCGCGTTTCTGTTCGCTATGAACAGAAAAGCGCCAGGCTTGCGCCGGAAAGCCGGTTCAGGGCGTGGTTGTGTCGGCTATGCAGCGGCATAGGCTGCAGATTCGACATGACCGGGAATGCGTCGGCTCGAGTACCCGGTCTTGGCGTCTTGTGGCGCTATTGACCCCAAACTCGTCACGACCACGCCGGCCCTGGGCCGCCCGCCGACACGGCACCAACTCACCCACCCTCAAAGATGTCGTTCGCCGACAGCCGCGCCCACGCGGCGCGACAGCGCACCCTGAACGAGCTCACCCGCCGTAGCGGTTGGTGATCGGCACGCGCCGGTCGCGGCCGAACGCGCGCGTCGTGACCTTGATCCCCGGCGGTTGCTGGCGGCGCTTGTACTCGGCGACGTCGACGAGGCTGATCACGCGCTCGACGTCGGCGGCCGGCAGCCCGCGCGCGACGAGCTGCTCGTAGCCCAGCTCGTGCTCGACGTAGCCCTCGAGAATCGCGTCGAGCACCTCGTAGGGCGGCAGCGAGTCGTCGTCGCGCTGGCCGGGGCGCAGCTCGGCCGACGGCGGGCGGGTGAACAGGTCGGCCGGGACGAGCTGGCCATCGGCGCGCTCGTCGCGGTGGCGGGTGAGGTCATAGACGAGGAGCTTGGGGACGTCCTTGATGACCGCGAAGCCGCCCGCGCTGTCGCCGTACAGCGTCGAGTAGCCGACCGACATCTCGGACTTGTTGCCGGTCGTCAGCACGAGCCAGCCGAACTTGTTGGACAGCGCCATGAGCAGGTTTCCCCTGATTCTCGCCTGCAGGTTCTCCTCGGTGAGGTCGGGCTCGCGGCCCGCGAAGACCTCGGCCAGCGCGGCGTCGAAGGTCTCCATCATCGGCGCGATCGGCAGGGTCAGCAGCTGCACGCCGCGGGGCTCGGCCAGGCGCCGCGCGGCGCCGCGCGGGCCCGGCGCGGAGTAGGGCCACGGCATCGCCACGCCCGTCACGCGGTCGGCGCCGCGCGCGTCGACGGCGATCAGCGCGACGAGCGTCGAGTCGATCCCGCCGCTGAGGCCGAGGACGACATGCTCGAAGCCGTTCTTGCCCGCATAGTCGCGCGTGCCGAGCACGAGCGCGCCGTAGACCTCCTCGACGAGCTGAATCGGCGGCGCGATCGCGGGCGGGGGCGGCGGGAGCTGCGGCTTGCCCTCGGCGCCGCCGGCGGTGGTGACGAACGAACCGAGCCGGTCGACGCTGTCGCGCGCCTGCGCGGCCGGCGCGCGGCGGCGCGTGTCGCGCAGCCGGGCGGAGCCGACGGTGACCGGGTCGACGTCGACGATCAGCAGCGCCTGCTCGAACTGCGGCGCCCGCGCGAGCACCGTCCCGTCGTGGTCGACGACGACGGAGCAGCCGTCGAAGACGAGCTCGTCCTGACCGCCGACGAGGCCGCAGAACGCGACCGCCGCGAGGTCGTCCCGAGCGCGCTGCTGGATCATCTGCTCGCGCCGGACGCCCTTGCCCGCGACGTACGGCGAGGCTGACAGGTTGACGATCACGCGCGCGCCGGACAGCGCCTCGTCCGAGAGTGGCGGGCCGGGCTGCCAGATGTCCTCGCAGATGGTCAGGCCGACCGTGATGCCGTCGACCTCGATCGTCGCCCCGCGCTGGCCAGGCTGGAAGTAGCGCAGCTCGTCGAAGACGCCGTAGTTGGGCAGGTGCAGCTTGCGGTAGCTCGCCTGGACCCTGCCGTCGGCGAGGATCGCGGCCGCGTTGTGGACGTCTTCGGCGCGCTCGGGGTAGCCGACGATCGAGACGATCCCGGTGGTGTCGGAGGCGATGCGCTCGAGGGCGGCGCGGGTGTCGGCGAGGAAGTGCTCCTTGAGCAGCAGATCCTCGGGCGGGTAGCCGGTCAGCGCGAGCTCGGGGAAGACGACGAGCTGGGCGCCCGCGGCGTACGCGGCGCCGATCCCGGCGGCGATCTCGCGCTCGTTGCCCGCGATGTCGCCGACCACGGCGTTCATCTGGGCAAGGGCGATGCGCAGCGGTGTGGTCATACCGACGGCGAGCGGAGACGACGCACTAGGGCGCGCGTCCGAGCCAGTACTCGATGAACCGCTCGAGCGCCGGGTCGTCTGGCCCGCTGGCCTCGAGCATGCGCGTCGCCGTCACGGCGGTGACCGGCACCGAGAGGTTGGGGCGCTGCTGCTCGATGACCGCCTGGCCGGCGGCCACGAGCGCCGGGTCGCTGGGACCGGCGATCCGGCCCGCGAGGTCGCGCAGCGCACCGGTCAGGCGCTCGTCGCTGTGCAGCAGCACGACGTTGCCGGCCTTCACCTTCGGCTCGCTCGCCAGCGCGCCCGTGCGAGCGACGCCCGGTCCCTCGCTCTGGCTGCGCGGCACGGTGGCCTTGTCGCGCGACACGAAGAACGCTGCCGCCGCCCCGATGAGGATCACGGTCAGCACGAGCGTGCCGAGCGTGAGCAACGCCTTGCCGGCCATCAGCGCCGGCTCCCCGCGGCCGGGCGCCGGGCGGCGGGACGCTGCGTCCTAGCGCGCCCGCGGGCGGCCCGACGCGGGACCGAGGCACCGTCGGCGAGCGCGGTGATCGATTCGCTGAGCATGGAGGCGAGTATGTCGAGATCGGCGAGCGCGTCGTAGTCGCCGAGCAGACCGAAGCCGAGCCGGCCGTCGTAGCTCATCACGGCGACGCCGAGCGCCTGGCGCCCGGCGAGCGGGACGACCGGATACAGGGCGCGCAGCCGGCGGCCGAGCAGGTACAGCGGCTGCTGCGGTCCGGGGACGTTCGTCACGACGAGGTTGAAGAAGCGCTGGCGCTGCTGCAGGCGCGCCGCCTGGCTCATGATCGTCGGCGGAGCGAAGCCGGCCAGCTCGGTCAGCGTGCGCGCTCCGACCGCCTGCTGGGAGCTCACGGCGGCGGCAGTCGCGTCGCGGATCACGGCATGCTGACGAACGGGATCCGCGATCCCGACGGGGAGCTGGACCCACATCGGCGCGATCTCGTTGCCGAGCGCGTCGGCATGCGACGCACCGCGCACGAGCACCGGCACGAGCGCACGCAGCGCGAGCTCGTCGGTCTCCACGCCGCGGTGGCGCAGGAAGCGCCCGAGGGCGCCGGCGACGACCGCCAGCACCGCGTCGTTGACGGTGCCGCCGAGGCTGTCCTTGACGCGCTGCAGGGTGGCGAGCTCGGCGTCGACCCACGTGTAGCGGCGGTGCGGGCCGACCTCGACGTTCAGGGGTGTCGGCGGCGCCGGGCGCACGCCGGCGAAGGCAAGCGCACCCATCGCCTGCAGCCCATCGCGCGTGGCGTCCAACAGCTGGCGCGGCGTGCGCACGACGGCGCGCATCGAGCGCGCGAGCTCCGCGGGCTGGGTCGCGCGCTCAAACAGCGCGTCGGTGAGCAGCTGCGCGGCGCTCGGCAACGGCCGCGGCGACCATCGCTGCACCGGAGCGGACACGACGGTGACGCCGGGCTCGGGATGCAGCAGCACCGTCGTGATGTCGACCGCCTCCAGGCCGTCGACGAGCGCATGGTGGCTCTTGGCGACGAGCGCAAAGCGACCGTCGCTCAGGCCGTCGACGAGCGACAGCTCCCACAGCGGCTTCGTACGATCCAGCCGCTGGGCGAACAACCGCCCGGCGAGGTTCTTCAGCTGCTCCTCGCTGCCCGGAGCGGGCAGGCCGGTGTGTCGCAGGTGGTAGCGCAGATTGAAGTGCGGATCGTCGACCCAGACCGGGCGGCCCTGGTTGAGGGGGACGTTGGCCAGGCACTGGCGAAAGCGCGGAACGAGATGCAGCCGCGACTCGATGAGCTCGCGCAGCTCGTCGTAGGGCGGGGCGGGGCCGTCGAAGACGGTGACCGAGGCGACGTGCAGGCGCGCGCCGGCCTTCTCGAGATGCAGGAACGACGCGTCGAGCGCCGAGATACGGTGGCCGTGGGTGATGGAGTGATTGTTCCACGCCGCGTGATCGGGCCCGGTGGCGGTCTGCGCGGGTGGGTCCGGCGCGGTCGGCATTGTGTACGGGCCATGGCCGCGATCGCCCATCTCGACGTGGATGCGTTCTATGCGAGCGTCGAGCTGCTGCGCCGCCCCGAGCTGCGCGGGCGGCCGGTGAGCGTCTCGGGCAGCGGGCCGCGCGCGGTTGTCACGACCGCGTCCTACGAGGCGCGCCGCTACGGCGTCGGCTCGGCGATGCCGACCGCGCGGGCGCGGCGACTGGGCCCCGACGCCGTGCTCGTAACGCCGGACTTCGCCGCCGACCGCGAGGCGTCGCGCGCAATCCTGGAGCTCGTCGCGCGGGCGGTCGAGCGCGTCGAGGTCGTCGGGCTCGACGAGGCGTACCTCGACCTGTCGGGTACCGTCGCCCCGCGCGCCGCGATGCGCCGTTTGATCACCGACATCCGCGCGGCGACCGGCTTGGACTGCTCGGTCGGGATCGGGCCCAACCGGCTCGTCGCCAAGGTCGCCTCCGACGCCGAGAAGCCGCGCGGCTTCGTCTGCCTCACGCGCGAGCAGGCGTGCGAGCGCTTCGCCGGGCACCCGCCCGGGCTCGTGCCCGGGATCGGTCCGAAGACCGCGGCGCGGCTGGCTGAGCTTCAGATCACGACGCTCGGCGCGCTGGCGGCGACACCGGTCGACACGCTCGTCGCGCGCTTCGGCGCCAACCACGGCCCCGACCTGCAGCGTCGCGCGCGGTTTGAGGGCTCCGATGTGCTGACCCCGGTGCGGATCGCTGTCTCGGAGTCGCGCGAGACGACGTTCGATGTCGACATCGCCGACCCCGCTGCGCTGCAGGCGCGCCTCGCCGAGCTGGCCCACCAGCTCTGCGAGCGGCTCGCCCGCCAGGAGCGGCGCGGGCGCAACGTCGCGATCAAGGTGCGCCTATCGGACGGCCCCACGGTCACGCGCGCACGCACGACCGCGACCCCGACGAACGACCCCGTGATCGTCGCGCGCGTCGCGCTGGAGCTGCTGCGTGAATATGCGCCGGCGCGCCCGGTGCGGCTGCTCGGTGTGCGCGTCGCGGCGTTCGAGCCCGTCGGGGCGTCGCTCGACGCCGACCAGCTGGCGCTGCCCTTGTAGCGTTCTCGTCGTGCCGAACATCGACATCGCCGGACACGACCTGTATTACGAGCGCCGCGGAACCGGCGAGCCGCTGCTGCTCATCCAGGGTCTCGGCGGCAACAGCCTGCACTGGGGCGAGGGCTTCCTCGGCATCCTTGAGGACAGCTTCGAGCTGATCCTCTTCGACAACCGCGGCGCCGGCCGTAGCGGGGCGCTGGGCGACGGCGAGCACACGATCGCCGAGCTCGCGCAGGACGTGCTCGGCCTGCTCGACGCGCTCGAGGTCGAGTCGGCGCACGTCGTCGGCATCTCGATGGGCGGGATGGTCGCCCAGGAACTCGTCCTGACCGCTGCAGAGCGGGTGCGCACGCTGACACTCGGTTGCACGTTCCCGGGTGGGCCGCAGGCGAAGATGACCGATCTGAGTGTCGTCGGGATGCTCGCCGAGGCGGTCATGTCGGGCGATCACGAACAGGCGATGAAGGCCGGCTATGAGGTGATGATCTCGGCCGAGTACGGCGCGCTCGAAGGCGCCTACAAGACGTACGTCGAGGTCGCCGCGCAGTACCCCGCGCCGGTACCGGTGCTGATGGCCCAGCTGGCGGCGATCATGGGCCACGACACGAGCGAGCGGCTCGGCGAGGTGCAGGTGCCGACGCTCGTCATCCACGGCACCGCCGATCAGCTGATGGACGTCTTCAACGGCGAGCTGATCGCGCGCCTGATCCCGGGCGCGCAGCTGGAGCTGCTGGAGGGCTCGGGGCACATGTTCTTCTGGGAGCAGCCGGCGCGCAGCGCGCAGCTCGTGCGCGAGCACGCGTCGGCGGCAGCGCAGGCGTAGCTTCCTCAGTACAGCGCCGCGGCGAGCCGGCGGCGGGACTCGCGCGCGAGCGGGTGCTCGACGCCGAGCTCGTCGAGCACGGCGACGATGACCTTGCGCAGGCGCTCGCGATCGTCGCTGCCGGGCTCGCAAGTGGTGAGCGCGTCGAGCAGGATGTCCAGGCCGCCCTCGCGGTCGTCGTCGTCGAGCTTGGCGAACGCCTCGCCGAGCCGCGGGTGCGCGCCGTTGGCCCGCTCGAGCTCGATCCGCGAGGCCAGGCCGTCGGCACAGAAGCTGCCGGCGACGTTGCTCAGGCGGGCGAGCGCCGCCTCGGGGTCGCCGTCGCGGTACTCGATCTGGGCGAGCGCGAGGTTCGCGTCGGCGTTGGTCGGTTCGCGCTCGAGCACCGTGCGCAGCGAGGCCGCGTCGCCGGACTCGAGCAGCTGCTTGGTCTCGGAGGGGACGAGGGCGTCGAAGAACTGCTCGACCTCGCTCGGTCCCTTGGCGCCGACGAACTCCGCCGCCACCACGCCGTCGACGAAGGCCTTGACGGCGGGAATGCCCTGGATGTCGAAGGCCTGCGCGATCGCCGGGTTGGCGTCGGTGTCGATCTTCGCCAGCACGACCTGGCCCTCGCGCGCATCGGCGGCCTGCTCGAGGATCGGGCCGAGCTGCCGGCAGGGGGCGCACCACGGCGCCCAGAAGTCCACGACGACCGGCACGTTGGCTGAGCGCTGCACCACGGCGGTCTCGAAATCCGCCTCGTTGACGTCGATCACGGTCATGTCGCAACAGGGTAGACAAGCGCTCGCGGGCTCCCGCAGGCCACCGGCGCGACGAGCACGACCACCGGTGTGTCGAATCATTCGCGCCGAACGCGAACATTTCGACAGACCGCGGGGCGTGGCCCCTCGGCGCGGGCTGCAAGGCTTGCGCGGTGACAGAGCGTTCGATCTGCACGCCGGACGGCGTGATGCTGGCCGTGTCCGACGCGGGCGAGGGACCCGCGGTCGTGCTCCTGCACGGGCTGACGGCGTCGCGGCGCTACGTCGTGATGGGCTCGGGCGCGCTGCAGCGCGGCGGCCATCGGGTCGTCGCGTATGACGCGCGCGGGCACGGCGGCTCGTCGCCCGCTCCGTCGCCGGACGCGTACACCTACCCGGACCTGTGCGGCGATCTGGTGGCCGTGCTCGACGCGTTGGAGATCGAGCGCGTCGTGCTGGCCGGCGTCTCGATGGGTGCCCACACGTGCCTGCGCTTCGCGCTGGCGCAGCCCGGGCGAGTGGCGGGCATCGTGGCCATCACGCCGGCGTTCGATCCGGTCGAGTACCTCGCGCCGGCGCGGTTGGCGCGCTGGGACGCGCTGAGCGACGCGCTGCGCGCCGGGGGGATCGTGGGCTTTGCGGAGGAGTTCGGGATCCAGCGCATCCCCGAGCAATGGCGCGCCGGCGTCGGGCGCGCTCTGTGTCAGCGGATGGCGGTCCACGCGCACCTAGACGCCGTCGCCGACGCGCTACGTGCGGTGCCGCGCTCGGCACCGTTTGCTGACCTGCACGCGTTGGAGGAGATCGAGTGCCCGGCGCTTGTGATCGGCTCGCGCGACGAGGCCGACCCAGGGCATCCGCTCGAGATCGCGCGGTTGTACGCCGAGCTGCTGCCGGGCGGGCAGTTCGTCGTCGAGGACGAGGGTTCGTCGCCGCTGGCGTGGCAGGGCGGGCGCGTGTCGAAGCTCATCGCGGAGGTGGTGACGGGGGCCGGTGGTTGACGCAGCGCTGCCCGCTCGCGCGTCGGCGTGCGGCGAGGAGTGGTGCGCATTTGGGGACTGATCGCCCGAAAAGCGCACGCAGCGGAGGGTGGTGTGCGCAGACTTGGGTGAGTCGGGCCTGTGGAGCAGGCAGAACTCGACCTGACCGGCCCGCGGTCGTAGCCTCAACACATCGCCACGCAGCCACCCACATCCGGCGCCGGCTACTCCCGCACCCCGCTCGTGCGCAAGCTCGGCTTCAAGCCCGGTATGCGCGTGCACTACGTGAACGCGCCGGCGCACTTCTCAACGCTCGTCGGCGAGCTGCCCGACGGCGTGCGGGTGCTCAAGCGCCCGGCCGCCGAGCTCGACCTCGCCATGCTGTTCGTGACCGAACGCGCCGCGCTCGCGCGCGGGATTCAGACCCTGCAGCCCAAGCTCCAGGCGGCCGGGATGATCTGGGTGGCATGGCCGAAGCGGGCGTCGCGGGTACCGACCGATGTCACGGAGGACGTTGTGCGCGAGGTCGCGCTGCCGCGCGGCCTGGTCGACGTCAAGGTGTGCGCGATCGACGACGTCTGGTCGGGCCTGAAGCTCGTGATCCGCAAGGAGCTTCGCGGGCGGGTGTCCAAACCGCACATTGTTGTTTGACGCTTCCCAACGACAATCGACCCCGGGACGCGCAGGGCGTGCCGAGGTCGAGAAAGTCGGTGATTGGGACCGATCAGGCGACGTGCGGCCGCGTGGATCAGCCTGAGGGCTCAGCCGTTCAGCGACTTCTTCAGGGCCGCTGCAGCAGAGAACTTGGCGGCCTTGCTGGCGGCAATCTGGATCGGCTCGCCGGTGGCCGGGTTACGACCTTCGCGGGCGGAACGCTCGCTCACGCTGAACTTGCCGAAGCCTGCGACCGCAACCTCGCCGCCTCCGGCGAGCTCTGCGGCGATCGCGTCGAAGGTGGCGTCGACTGCGCCCTTTGCATCAGAACCGCTGAGACCGGTGTCCGAGGCCACCTTCTGTGCGAGCTCCTGCTTGGTCATTGAGGTCTCCCGTCTTGAGTACAGATGAGTCCTACGCTAGCGGTTGCCTCGGCGGCGCGGGGTCTTTTCGCTCGTCGGCACCGCATCGGGCCGGGAATCTTCCGCGTCGACGCGCGCTGCGCGAGGTCCGTGCCGCCAGCAGATGCACCCGCGGTCGGTGTAACGCGCAGCGTCGCGTTGCGGTCAGCGCTGGTCGGCGGCGGGGATGCCGCTGCGTCGATCAACGGCTTGTCGTCCGAGCCGTCCCGGGGTCCCGAAGAACATCCGGCTACGCAACGGCGAAACTAAGATTTAGACATGCCATAATCTGATTTCATGCGCGCAACGTATACCGGTCCGTGACCGCGCCACCCGTCCTCGACCTCCCGCCGCGCGTGGACGCTGCCGCCGCGCCGCCGCCCGCTCCCCCTGCGGCGGCGCCGCCCGCGGCGCCGCCCGCCGCGCCGCCCGCTGGGCTCACCGCGCTGCAGCAAACCCGCGCCCGCGGCCCGATCCGCGGTCGCCTGGCGCTGCTCGGGCCGGCGTTCGTCGCCGCCGTCGCCTACATCGACCCGGGCAACTTCGCGACGAACTTCACCGCCGGGGCGAAGTTCGGCTACCTGCTCGTCTGGGTCATCGTGATGGCCAACCTGATGGCGATGGTCGTGCAGTACCTGTCGGCGAAGGCGGGGCTGGCATCGGGCCGCAACCTGCCCGAGCTGTGCCGCGAGAGCTTCCCGCGGACGGTGAACGTCGGCCTCTGGGTGCAGGCCGAGATCGTCGCGATCGCCACCGACCTGGCCGAGTTCGTCGGCGCGGCGATCGGGCTGCACCTGCTGTTCGGCATCGGGCTGTTCCCGGCCGGGCTGATCACGGCGGTCGTGGCGTTCGCAATCCTCGCGCTCGAGCAGCGCGGCTACCGCCGCTTCGAGCTCGCGATCGTCGCGCTGCTCGGACTCGTCGCGCTCGGCTTCCTCTATGACTTCATCGCGGTCGGCAACCACGACGCCGCCGGCATCGCGGGCGGCCTCGTGCCGAGCCTCGGCAGCTCGGAGGCGCTGCTGCTGGCGATGGGGATCATCGGCGCGACGGTGATGCCGCACGTCATCTACCTGCACTCGGCGCTGACGCAGCGGCGCATCGAGCCGGCCGACGACGGCGAGAAGCGCCAGCTGCTGCGCTACGTGAAGATCGATTGCGGCCTGGGCCTCGGCATGGCCGGCGTCATCAACCTCGCGATGCTCTTCATCGCGGTCGCGGTCTTCAGCACATCCGGCCATACCGACGTCGACTCGATCGAGGGCGCGCACGACGGGCTGAACAACCTCGTCGGTGGCGGCGCGGCGCTCGCGTTCGCGGTCGCGTTGCTGGCGTCGGGGCTGTCGTCGTCGAGCGTCGGGACGTACGCCGGCCAGGTCGTCATGCAGGGCTTCGTGCGCCGCCGCATCCCGCTGTTCGTGCGCCGCGCGGTGACGATGACGCCGGCACTCGTCGTCCTCGCGCTCGGCCTGCCGACGACCGACACGCTCGTCATCTCGCAGGTCGTGCTGTCCTTCGGGATCCCGTTCGCGCTCGTGCCGCTGATCCTCGTCACGCGCCGCGGCGACCTCATGGGCAGCCTCGTCAACCGCCGCTCGACGACCGTCCTGGCCAGCGCGATCGCGGCGGTCATCATCGTGCTGAACGTCTACCTCATCACCGACACCCTCCTCCTCGGATGAGCGGGCGTCTGACACGCCGGCGGTTGCTGCGCGCGGGGGCCGGCGTTGGGCTCGGGGCGACCGCGCTGCACGCCGCGATCCCGCATTCGCACGGCACCACCACCGCAGCCGCTGCCGACGCCGCCCGCGGGACCGAGCACGGCGGCACGACCACCGGGCACGGCGGCGGCCACGCGGCCTTCCGCGGCGAGGTCGACCACAAGCGCAACGGCTTCGATCCGCACGAGATCCTGCGCGACTTCGACGGCGGCAAGACGAGCCGTCTGGCGGGCGGGCAGACGCTGCGCGAGTGGACGATCGTGGCGGCCGAGCGCGAGATCGAGATCGCCCCCGGCGTGATGTACGCCGCGTGGGCCTACAACGGGCGCATCCCCGGCCCGACGCTGCGTGCGACGGAGGGCGACCGGCTGCGGATCACCTTCATCAACGCCGGACAGCACCCGCACACGATCCACTTCCACGGCATCCATCCGGCGACGATGGACGGCGTCAGCGGGATCGGCGCGGGCGACATCGCCCCCGGCGGGCAGACGGTCTACGAGTTCGACGCGGCGCCCTACGGCCTGCACCTCTACCACTGCCACGTGCGGCCGCTCGCCGAGCACATCGCCAAGGGCCTGTACGGGACGCTGATCATCGACCCCAAGCGACCGCGCGCGAAGGCCGACGAGATGGTCATGGTGATGAACGGCTTCGACACGAACTTCGACCGCGCCAACGAGCTCTACGCGGCGAACACGATCGGCTTCGCCTATGTGGACAAGCCGGTCCGGGTAAAGCGCGGCGAGCTCGTGCGGCTGTACCTCGTCAACGTGCTCGAGTACGACCTGATCAACTCGTTTCACCTGCACGGCAACCTGTTCGACTACATCCCGACCGGTACCAGGCTCACCGGCAGCGAGTTCACCGACACGGTCATGCTCTGCCAGGGCCAGCGCGGGATCCTCGAGATGCGCTTCCCGACGACCGGCAAGTACATGTTCCACGCCCACCAGTCGGAGTTCACCGAGCTCGGCTGGATGGGGTTCTACGAGGTCGTGGACTGATGGAGGCCGGCAACCCCACGGCCGGTGACGCGCGCGGCCCGGCCGGCCGCGCCCCGGCGTGGGTGCTCGGGCTCGTCCCGCTGCTGCTGATCGTCGCCGCGATCGGCGCGTTCTCGGCGCTGGGTGGACCGGGCCTGGGGGAGCGCCGCGGACCGCCGGCCGAGGAGCTCGCGGTCGAGCGCACGAAGCTCGTGCCCGGCGTGATCGAGCTGACCGTCCGCAACGACGGGCCCGATCCGGTCGCGATCGCCCAGGTCGTCGTCAACGACGCCTACGTGCAGTTCACCGGCGCCGAGTCGGCGATCGGCCGCCTGGGCTCCGAGACGCTGCGCATCGCGCAGCCCTGGATCGAGGGAGAGGCGTACGAGATCTCGCTGCTGACGGCCAGTGGCGGGACGATCGCGCACGAGATCGCGGTCGCGGTGCAGACGCCCGACACCGACATCGGCTTCTACGGCCTGATGGCGCTGCTGGGCATCTACGTCGGCGTCATCCCGATCGCGCTCGGGATGCTGTGGCTGCCGTGGATCCGCCGCATCCCGCCGGAGTGGCTGCGCTTCGTCATGGCGCTCACCGTCGGCCTGCTTGGCTTCCTGGCGATCGACGCGACGCTCGAGGGCGTCGAGCTCGCGGGGGAGGGCTCGCAGGCGTTCGGCGGCGTGGCGCTCGTCTTCCTCGGCGCGGCGGTCGCCTACCTCGCGCTGACCGCCGTCGGCTCGTGGCTGAGCGCGCGCCGCCGGGTGCGGGCGGCGCAGGGCGCGAGCGGCGCGACGCTGGCGATGCTGATCGCGGTCGGGATCGGGCTGCACAACCTCGGCGAGGGCCTGGCGATCGGGACCGCCTACACGACCGGAGCGCTCGCGCTTGGCGCGTTCCTCGTCGTCGGCTTCGCGCTGCACAACACGACCGAGGGTCTGGCGATCGTCGCGCCGATCGCCAACGGGCGGCCGTCGCTGGGCCGGCTCGCCACGCTGGGGCTCATCGCCGGCGCGCCGGCGGTGCTCGGGGCCTGGATCGGGGCCTCGGCGTTCAACACGTCGGTCGCGGCGTTCCTCTTCGGCGCCGGGGCGGGCGCGATCGTCCAGGTCATCGTGCAGCTCGCGCCCGCCCTGCGCGGGGCGGACGACGCCGGGCGCGGGCTGTCGCCGCGCGTCGTCGCCGGCCTGCTCACCGGCGGGGCGATCATGTTCGCGACCGGCCTGCTCGTCACCGTGTGAGAGGGGATCGACTGCATATGGCGACGACACACCGCACCGGGCAGAGCAACGCGATCGAGGACTACGCGAAGTCGATCTACTCGCTGGCGCAGCGCGCCGGAGGCGGGGCGGTGACGACGAACGCGCTCGCCGAGCGCTGCGGCGTGACGCCCGCGTCGGCATCGGCGATGGTGAAGAAGCTCGCCGAGCGCGGGCTGGCGCTCCACGAGCCCTACCACGGCGTGCGGCTGACGGCGGACGGCGAGCGCCTGGCGCTGGAGATGCTGCGCCACCACCGCCTGCTCGAACTCTACCTCGCCGAGCACCTCGACGTGCCGTGGGACCGCGTCCACGAGGAGGCCGAGGCGCTCGAGCACGTGCTGTCGGAGTTCCTCGAGGCGCGGATCGCCGCCAAGCTCGGCCATCCCACACACGACCCGCACGGCGACCCGATCCCGGACCGCGACCTCGTCATCGACGAGGGCCACACCGAGGCGCTCGACAGCCTTCCGGTCGGCAGCGGCGGGCGCTTCGTGCGCGTATCGGACTCCGACCCCGAGATGCTGCGCTATCTCGCCGAGCGCGGGATCGCGATCGGTGACGAGTGCGAGGTCAGCGCGCGCCAGCCGTTTGACGGGCCGCTCACAGTGCGCTTCGGCGAGCGCGAGCACGTGCTCGGCGGGACGCTGGCGCGGGCGATGCGAATCGACCGCGACTCGTAGCGCCGAGCCGCTTGTCATCGCGGGTGGGGTGTGGGAATGTCGGCCTCGAACGTCTGCCTGGAGCACGGGAACGGGGAACGGAATGGATACGGAATCGATTCGGGCAGCGCAGATATCGGGCGTGAGTGGCTGGACGGCGAGCGCGAGACGCGCCGGGGCACGGCTGGCCGCCTGCGGGCTGGCGGCCTGCGCGCTGGCGCTGATCGGCGCGGGGCCGGCGCACGCCGCGGACTACTTCGTCGACAGCACCGCTGACGGTCCCGATCTGAACCCCGGTAACGGCCTGTGCGCCACCGCGATCGGCGAGTGCACGCTGCGCGCCGCGATGCAGGAAACGCAGGCGCAGGCGGGTGCGGACACGATCAACCTGCTCGGCCTTTCCGATCCATCGACGATCGACCTCGGCAGCGCGCTGCCGACGATCTCCGGGCAGACGCTGACGATCACCGGGGCGGGTCAGGACGCGCTGACCGTCCGGCGCAACTCCGGCGGCGACTACTCCATCTTCACGATCGTCCCGACCGACATCGCCAGCAACGTGAGCATCGCGGGCATGACGATCACCAATGGCCGCGCCGTTGGGAGCCCGAGCGGGTTTCCCGCCGGCGGCGGGATCTACAGCTTTGCCGGCAGCCTCGAGCTCGACGACGTCGCGGTCGTCGGCAACGCCGTCGTTGCGAGCGGCGGCGCAAACGGGCTGGCCGAGGGCGGCGGTGTCTACAAGGAGCAGGGCACGCTGACGATCCGCAACAGCACGATCAGTCAGAACACCGTCGAGATCACCGGGGGATCCGGCGCCGGATTCGGAGGGGGGATCGCTCAGAGCAACGGCGGCGATCTGCAGGTCGTCAACAGCACGATCAGTCAGAACAGCGTCACGGTCACAGGACCGGGAGGCGTGGAAGCAAAGGGCGGTGGCATCGCGGTCTTCGCCAACACGATCGAGATCGTGGACAGCACGGTCAGTGAAAACACCGCGGCGGCCTCGGATGCCTCAGGCGCGTTCGTCAGCGGTGGCGGGATCGAGGCGTTCGGCAGTTCGCTCACGCTGCTCACGAGCACCGTCGACCACAACGCGGCGACGGCCGCGAATGTGGCGTCGGGGCCGCTCGTGGTGGGCGGTGGGATCAGCGTAACCGGGACCCTCACCGTGGGGGTGACCAGCAGCACGATCAGCGCGAACTCGGTGGCGGCGACGCCCGCCGAGGACGAGGACGTGGTCGCCGGTGGAGGCATGAACATCCTGGCCGGGGCGCTCACGATCAGCGGGTCGACGCTGGCGTTCAACGTGGCGCCGCTGGGTGCGAACCTGGAGGAGGCATCCAGCGCGACGAAGCTGCGCAACACGATTCTGTCCAACCCGCTGGGTGGGGGTGCCAACTGCGACGACTTCGACCCGCCCACCCTCGTCTCGGATGGCTACAACCTGGCCAGCGACGCTTCGTGCAACCTGATTGGGACCGGGGATCAGCCGAGCACGGACCCGACGCTGGAGGCGCTGGCGGACAACGGCGGGCCGACGTGGACGCATGCGCTGCCACTGGGGAGCCCGGCGGTCGACCGGGGCAACGCCGCGGCGTTCGATGTTCATCCGGCGTTGACGACCGATCAGCGCGGCGAGCCGCGCCCGTTCGATCAGCCGGCCGTCCCGGATGCCGCGGATGGGTCCGATGTGGGGGCGTTTGAGCTGCAGTTTGTTGCGAATGTGGCGCCGGTGGCGGTCGACGATGCGTACGCGGTGATCGGTGGTGGCGTGCTGACGGTCCCGGTGCTGGGGGTGTTGGGCAACGACACCGATCTCGATGGCGACCCGTTGACGGCGCAGCTCGTGGCCGGCCCGTCGAGCGGCGTGCTGGTGCTCGATCCGGACGGGTCGTTCAGCTTCACTCCCGGCGAGGACACGGTTGGTCCGGTCTCGTTCACCTACCAGGCGTCGGACGGCACGGCGCTGTCCAACGTCGTGACGGTGACGATCACGGTGCGGGCGGGTTGTGACGGGGTGCCGGCGACGATCGTCGGGACGGCGGGCAACAACACGATCAACGGGACCGGTGGCAACGACGTGATCGTCGGGTTGGGCGGCAACGACGAGATCAGGTCGGGCAGCGGCAACGACCGGGTGTGTGGTGGGTCGGGTCGCGACGAGATCGCTTCGGGGTCGGGCAACGACCGCGTGTTCGGCGGGACGGGCAACGACTCGGTCGAGGCCGGTTCGGGCGATGACAGCGTGTTCGGCGGTGACGGCAACGACCTGCTCGACGGCGGCGGTGATCGCGACCGCTTGTTCGGCGAGGCCGGCATCGATCAGCTCTTCGGCGGCGGCGATCCCGACGTCCTCGACGGTGGCGCCGACAGCCCCGACCGCTGCGACGGCGAGGGTGGCAGCGACACCACGACCGGAGGCTGCGAGCAGACCACCAGCATCCCGTGACGGCGCGGCGGGCGGTCCTGCGCTCGTCGCGGGCCGTCCGCCGGACCACGCCCCACGGCGGGGCGGCGGCGCGGCGGCGCGCGCGGCCGGCCGAACGCGCAGCGCACGTGCCCGTTCGCCCCTTGACGGCGATCGAAGGCGTGGCATACGTTCTGGACCCGTGAGCGTTCAGGCCACCCCGGCAGCCCCGATCACCGCCACCGGCACCGGCTCGCGCAACCTCGACGGGCAGGCGATCGCGATCACGGTCTTCAGCACGATCCGGCCGTGGGGCAACAAGCTCGCGCCGCTGCCAGGCCGCATCTTCCTGCCGATCCTGTTCTTTGTCACGGCGAAGATCCCGAAGCTGACCATCACGCTGCGCCAGCTGTCGTTCATCCACTTCGCGCGCTGGAACGTGATCACGAGGATCCCCTACAACGGCCCGCCGCAGAGCAAGCAGAAGCTGCGCTACCCGCATATGTATTTCGAGAGCAACTTCAACGGTGGCTGGGAGGAGTACATCGACGCCTTCTCCCACATCCTCGCCAAGGGGATGACCGGGTTCTGGGGCACGTCGTTCGGCTTCCCGATGCCGCTGCCGACGGCGCCGTTCAAGGACTACATCCAGGTCAACGAGACCGAAGCCGCGCACTACTACTCCGCCTATCCGAACGCGACGAACACGATGATCCAGCGCTCGCTGAAGCTCGACGATCAGCTCGCGCCGCTGATCGCGCGCGCCGACCGGATGGAGCCCGAGGAGTTCGCCGAGGCCTACCGCAAGCTGCTCACCGACGTGCAGGACTGCCTGTAGAAGTGCTCCGGCTCCTAACAGACCACCCGAAACGCCGGGCGCCGCCGATCACCGCCTGGCGGCGTCCTCGGACGCTCGATGTGCCAGAGGCACACCTTCGGTCCTGCGTCCTTGCCAGGCGGCGCCGGCATCGCCGCGTTACGGGCGCCTGTCAGGAGAGGAAGCACTGATGGGCGACCCGAACGTCTCCGGCCAGGCCTACGCGTTCATGGCGATGACGCCGGTCAAGGACGGCGAGCGCGAGCCGCTGGAGGCCTACCTGCACCGCCTGCGCGACCGCGGGCCGAGCCCGTTCGCCAAGCTCGCCCGCACGCACATCGCGCGCTTTGTGATCGTGCCCGACTTTCACAACGACAAGACGTGGAGGCAGCGCAAGGAGGAGCACCTGGACCGCCCGTACCTGATCTTCACCAGCAACCTCGACGGCGACATCGACACCTACCTCAACGAGCTGTGCAAGACGCTCGCGCCGGAGGCCAAGGAGATCTGGGGCCGCTGCATCGGCTGCCCCGAGCGCGCCGAGGGCCCGGCGCTGAAGAAGTACCTGCTGCACAACCAGATCAGGTCGGGCATCTTCTACGCGCCCTACGGCCACGCGACGCTGCGCACCGTCAAGCGCGTGCTCAGCCAGCGCGAGCGGATGATCGAGTTCGCCGTCGCCTCGCAGAACCTCGAGGACGAGGCACTGCAGGCGGCGTTCGTGAAATCGTTTGCGACGAAGAAGAAGAAGTGATGGCGAGCTCGGGCGCGAACATGGACCTCGCCGACATCCAGGGCGACATCCTGCGCGCCTACGGCAACGACTACGACTGCACGAGCTACGCGTTCGTCTCGATCGACTGCCCGCCCGAGCAGGGCCGCGCCTGGTTCTCCGGCCTGCTCGACCACGTCACGACCGCCGAGCGGTGGCCGAAGGGGGAGAAGCCGCTGACGACGCTCAACGTCGCGGTCACCGCCGCCGGGCTGCGCGCGCTCGGCGTCTCCGACGTCGTCGTCGGCTCGTTCTCGCACGAGTTCCGCGATGGGATGGCGGCGCGCGCGACGCTGCTCGGCGACGTCGGGCCCAATGACCCGGCCGACTGGGAGCCCGGCCTTGGCCGCGGCGAGGCCCACGTGCTGCTGACGATCAACGCGCAGGAGCCCGCCGACCACAAGCGCGCGCTGGGCAAGATGCGCGACGCGATGCAGGAGGCCGGCGGGATCAAGATCGTCTACCAGGAGGACACCGAGCTGCTGGCCGGCTCGCGCGAGCACTTCGGCTACGCCGACGGCTTCGCCCAGCCCGCCGTCGAGGGCTCCAGCGACGACCGTGCCCGTGGCGGCGGCGTGCCGCTGAAGGACGACGGCTGGCGCGCGCTGTCGGCGGGCGAGTTCATCCTCGGCTACCCCGACGAGGACACGCGCGTGGACCCCAAGCAGCGGCTGCCCAACGCGCCCGCCGCCCCGCTCGGGCGCAGCGGCACGTACATGGTCTGGCGCAAGCTCTACCAGGACGTCGCGCGCTGGCGGCGCGTCATAGCCAACGCGGCCAAGATCTACGAGGACGGCGACGAGGCCAAGCTGTCGGCGAAGGTCGTCGGACGCTGGGCCAACGGCGCGCCGCTCGTCCAGCACCCCGACGAGCCGCCCGAGGAGTTCGATCCCAAGACCGCGGGCGCCAACGAGTTTCGCTACGACGGCGACATCGACGGCCTGCGCTGCCCGGTCGGCGCGCACGTCCGCCGCTCCAACCCGCGCGACGCACTCGGCGCCGTCAAGGGGCCCGACGGCAAGGTCGTCGACTTCGCGGGCCACCTGAGCTTCCGCCACCGGATGATCCGCCGAGGGATGCCCTACGGCGCGCCGCTGCCGGAGGGCGAGACCACCGACGACGGCGCCGACCGCGGCCTCGTCTTCGTGAGCTTCCAGGCGAGCATCTCGCGCCAGTTCGAGGGCGTTCAGGTGCAGTGGCTGAACGCCGGCAACATCTTCGGGCTCGGCCACGACAAGGACTTCATCCTCGGCGACCCCTACGGCAAGGGCAAGATGACGATTCAGGGCTCGCCGCCATTCTTCCTCGCGCCGCAGGAGACGTTCGTCAAGACGCGCGGCGGCGAGTACCTCTTCGTGCCGGGGATGACCGCGCTGGCCGCGCTCGCCGACGGCACCGCCGGTTGACAGTCAGGAACGCCATGGGCATCGTAGACGAGATCAAGCAGGCCGGCGTGCGGTTGAGCGAGGAGAAGGACAAGCTGACCGAGAAGGTTTCCGACCTCGTCGGCCAGCTCGCCGACAAGGGCTCGGCCGAGGGTTTTGAGCTCATGCGCGAGCACAACCCGATCGTCAGCCTGCCCGGCGGCGTGACGATCGTCGCGCTGCACGAGGACGTCACCGAGGTGCTGGGCGACCCGGCGCGCTTCACCGCCCACCTGTACGGCCCGAAGATGGAGGCGATCACCGGCCCGTTCATCCTCGGCGTCGACGACACGCCGCTGTATCAGCACGATCACGCGGCGATGGACCGCGCGGTGACCCGCGAGGACATGCCGCGGCTGGCGAGCTCGATGTACGAGACCGCTCAGGAGCTCGTCGCGGCGCGGCGCGACGACGGCGAGATCGATGTCGTCTCCCAGCTCGCCGAGCCGGCCCTGGACCGCGTCGTCGCCGAGTACTTCGGTACGCCTGGGCCCGACACGGCGACGCAGGTGCGCTGGTCGCGCAACGTGTTCCAGGAGCTGTTCATCAACGTCGGCAACCTGCCGACGGTGCGCGAGCGCGCGCTCGCCGACGCCGCCCAGTGGCGCCCGCACCTCGACGCGCAGATCGACGCGCGCAAGGCCCGGCTGCAGGCCGGCGAGGACGTGCCCGACGACGTGCTGACGCGGCTGCTGCGCTACCAGGACGAGGGCGAGCCGAACTTCCACGACATCGCGATCCGCCACAACATCCTCGGCAACATCACCGGCTGGATCCCGACGATCTCCAACGCCTTCCCGCGGATCGTCGACGAGCTGTTTGATCAAGACCAGATGGAGGGCGCGCAGCACGCGGCCCGGGCCGGCGACCGCGAGCTCGTCGCGGCGTACTGCTTCGAGGCCTCGCGTTTCAACCCGCAGAACTTCGCGCTGCTGCGCTATGTCCCCGAGGACACCACGATCGCCGCCGGGACCGATCGCGAGACGACCGTCAAGGCCGGCTCGACGGTGTTCGCCGCGACGCTGTCGGCTATGCACGACGAGCGCGCGATCGACGAGCCCGACGCGTTTCGCACCGACCGGCCGTGGAGTGATTACATGCTCTTCGGTCTCGGACTGCACACGTGTTACGGCCAGCACATCGTGCGCGCCCAGCTGCCGGCGCTGGCAACGGCCCTGTTCGAGGGTCCGCGCCTCAAGCGCGCCCGCGGCGGCGACGGCAGGCTGCGCTTCGAGGGCCCGTTCCCGTCGGGCCTGACGGTCCGCTTCGACGACTGACGCCGGACAAACGCGGCACGCGGGCGGCGCTGCGAGGCCGTAGCCTGCGCTGGGTGCAGGACGATCCGCGCTGGCGCCTGCTGCAGCCACCCGTCATCGGGTGGGTGCTCTACGACTTCGCGAACACGATCTTCTCGTTCGTCGTCGTCACCCGCTTCTTCAACGACTGGATCATCGAGGAGCGCGGCCAGCCCGATATCTACGTCGGGCTGATGGTCGCCGCCGTGTCGGTGGGCCTGATCGTCACGCTGCCGCTGATCGGCGTGCTCGCTGACCGCATCGGCCACAAGCCGATCCTGATCGTGTTCACGCTCATCTGTGTCGCAGCGACCGGGTTGTTGGGCGTGGTGGAGTCGGTCCTGCTGGCGCTGGTCGTCGGCGCGCTGGCCACGTTTGCCTTCAACACGTCGGACTCGCAGTACCACCCGCTGCTCGGCACGGTCGCGCCGGAGCGCAGCCGGGCGCGGGTATCGGGGATCGGGGTCGCGGTCGGCTTCGTCGGCAGCCTGACCGCGCTCGTGGTGATCGGCGGGATCGCGACCGACGGCCACGCGCAGCGGGCCTTCCTGCCGGGCGCGGCGCTGTTCCTGGTGTTCGCACTGCCGCTGTTCTTCCTCGTCCGCGAGCGCGAGCGCCATGCGCCGGCCGAGCGCCCCGCGGTCGGCCCGTTCGCGCAGCTCGCCGCGACGGTGCGCCGCGCGCGTGGCGCACCGCACGGCCGGCTGATCCTCGCGCGCTTCTTCTACGTCGATGCGATCGCCACCGTGCTGCAGTTCATGACCGTCTACGCCCGCCGCACCGGCGACTTCGACGGCGGCGACATAAATCTCCTGCTGGCGATCTCGACGGTCGCCGCGCTCGGCGGCGCGATCGGGGCCGGGTTGCTCGCCGAGCGGATCGGCCCGCGGCGCGTGATCCTCGCCACGCTGACGATGACCATCGCCGCGCTCGTGATCGGCGCCGGCACGGGCTCCAGCGCATTGCTGTGGGTGCTTGGGCCGGTTATCGGGATCGCGCTCGGGTCGCTGTCGGCCGTCGATCGCGTCTTCCTGCTGGCGCTCGTGCCGGTCGAGCGTCGCGGCGAGGACTTCGCCCTCTACGCGATGGTCGGCAAGCTGTCGTCGGGCTTCGGCCCGCTCGTGCTGTGGGGCGGCACGGTGCTGGTCGCGACCGAGCTCGGCGGGCTCTCGAAGTTCGACGCCAGCCGGCTGGCGATCATCGTGCTGGCGGGCGCGGCGTTCGCCGGCTGGGCGATCCTGCGGCCTCTGGCCGACCCGGCGGCGTCGCGGGTGTAGACGTTTGCGCTGGCGTGGGTGGCGAGGTGGTTGAACGGCGTACGGGGAGCCTGGCGCGTTTGTGTTCGTAGCGGACATCTACGCGCCAGGCTTCTGCGGGACGCGGGTCGGCCCGACGGTCGCCGGCGGCCACGCTCACACGGCGCGCCAACGCTCAACGCCTAGCGCCAGCGCAGCGTCGTGTGCGCGGGCGATGCAGAATACGCCCACGGGCAGCCGGGGTCGGTGAAGTGGGTGACCTCGAGGGGGGTCAAGCGCCGCAGCAGCGCTTGTGCTTGCGCCCAGACCCGCACGGGCAGGCGTCGTTGCGACCGGGCGCCGGCTCGCCGCCACCGCCCGACAGCGTGTCGGCGAGTGCGGAGCGCAGCGTGTTCAGGCCGTCTGCGTCGAGCCCGACCTCGACGCCCTCGTCGAAGCGCACGGCGGCGCCGTCCCTGGAGCGGCTGACGATCTCAAAGCCACCGGCCGA
>JBBSQG010000003.1:0-22831 GCA_038258125.1 Solirubrobacterales bacterium | reverse complement strand
TGTCTAGCGATGTCTAGCCCCCGGCTAGACACTGCTAGACACGGCGGAGAAGAGGGTGGGAGCGGCGTCTTCTCCGCTCCGCTCCGCGCCGGGCAAGGCGGCCCTCTGCAGCAGTGCTGGTTTCACGCAATCCAGCACGATGCGGACGACCTCGCGTGAGTGCTTCTCCTGGACGAACGCGAGAGCCGGCGAACGCTTGTGCAATGCGCGAGGAGCGACCAGCGCGCCCGGCCGTCGGCACCAGTTGCCTGCGCCGTACGAGTGCCGTACAGTGATCGATATGGCGACCCGTACCAAACGGATCGAGATGCGCGCCGACGCAACCAGTGAGGAGCGGATCTCGCGAGCTGCCCGCGCGCAGGATCTCTCGGTGTCGGCGTTTGTGCTGGGTGCCGCGATGCGCGAAGCAGAACACGTGCTCGGTCGCGCGGACCGCACGCTGATGCCAGCCGATCAGTTCGACGCGCTCATCGGCTCGCTGGATCATGACGACGGCGCGCCGCGCCTACAGCAGGCCGCCGAGGCCGAACGCCACTACCGGCGCGCGTGACGCTTTGGATCTCCGCTGCGCTGGACGAGCATCACGACGTCGGCGCCTTTGAGAGCGGCCGAGATGTGGTCGATCGCTGGCTGCGCGAAAGCGCCATGCGAGCGCAGCGCGCCGGGAGCGCCCACACGACCGTCTGGACAGCGCCCGACAGCACGCCCGTCATCGCGTTCTACGCCATCGCGCCTACGCAGTTCGCCAGCAGCGAACTGCCTGCGCGATCACTGAGCGCCGGCTACAGCATCGTCCCGGGCTACCTGCTCGCCCGCCTGGCGCTGGACCGATCGCTCCACGGCCAAGGCTTGGGCACGCAGTTGCTGCTTGATGCACTCGAACGAGTCGTCGACGCAGCCACCCACGCCGGCGGACGCCTGATCGCGGTCGATGCCCTCGATGCGAGGGCCCGTCGCTTCTACGAACACCACGGCTTCCAACCGATCGAGAACTCCAACCGCCTGGTCATGAAGGTCGCCACCGCGCGTTCCGCGCTCCATCGCTAGCACAATGAGGAGCAGCGCCCATCGGCTCCGCGGCGCTACTGCTCGTCGTCCAAACGGGCACTGTCGGCCGCTGCGGATCTGCCTCCTGCTGGCGCATCCTCACGGCCGCAGAAGTAGCTTGCACCCGATGCCAGAAACGACGGATCTCACGTTCGATGCTGCGGTTGCACGGCTGACCTCGTGGGTCGGTGGAACGGTCGAGGCCTGGGTCGAGTTCGCGGACGGCCCGTCGCACGTGGCGGGGATGCATGGGGAACTCGGTGAAGTGGAGGACCAGACGGTTGACGCGCGGTCGCAGCAGTCGCGGACTTTCAGCGTTGGCGAGTCGGCGTGGTTCCGCCTGGTCCGTAGCTATGAGAATGACTCGGAACGTCTGCGTCCGGTGGAGTTCGTGGCCCATCCGCCGGAGTTGATGTTTGACTGGGAGGACGGCACCTTGCACATTGTGCGTTCGTCCAGCTCAAGCCCGTTATGAGATCCGATGCGCCATGGCGTTTGGGACGGCGGCGCAGCGAGCGCGGTTCTGCTCCTCGTCCGCTGCGACACTCGCTCGACCCCCCGACCACCTGCTGGTGGCGTGTGTCTAGCGGTGTCTAGCCCCCGGCTAGACACCGCTAGACGCGGCGGAGAAGAGGGTGGGAGCGGCGTCTTCTCCGCTCCGCTCCGCGCCGGGCAAGGCAGCCCGCGGCAGCAGTGCTGCCTTCCACGCAATCCGGTAGCGCGCTGGCCGTCGTCGCGGAGTCCTTATCCCGGTTCTCCACACGAGCTCTCTTTACCTACCCGTGTCCGCGGCGCGAGATGGATGGGGCTACGGTGGGCGGCGATGGAGGCCCGCGAGCGGTGGAACGAGCGCTACGCCCAACCGGACCGCGCCTGGCTGCCCGAGGCGCCCGCCGAGTGGCTCGTCGAACATCGGGCCCTGCTGTCGGGCGGCGGCCGCGCGCTCGACGTGGCCTGCGGCGACGGGCGCAACGCGCTCTACCTGGCCCAGCTCGGCTACATGGTCGACGCGATCGACGTCTCCGACGTGGCGATCGACGCGCTGCGCGCCGCGACGGATGCGCGCGGCCTGGCGATGACGATCGCACCGCGCGTCGTCGACCTCGAGCGCGAGCCGCTCCCGGCCGGCCCCTACGACGTCGTCGTCACGCTGAACTTCCTGCAACGCGACCTGTTCGATTCGCTTCAGGACGCGCTCGCGCCCGGCGGCCTGCTGCTCTACGAGACGCTTGGCCGCGCCCACGTCGACGAGCTGGGCCGCGACTTCAACGCGGACTACCTCGCGGCCCCGGGCGAGCTGCTGCGGGCCTTCGATCGGCTGGAGGTCATCGTGCACCGCGAGGGCGTCGCCGAGCGGTCCGGCTCGCCGCGCGGCGTGGCGAGCCTCGCTGCCCGCAAGCCCGGTGGCCCGTCGTGACGACCACCGCCCGCAACCCGATCGCGCTGACCGTCATCGGCGGCTTCCTCGGCGCCGGCAAGACGACGCTGCTCAACGCGTTGCTGCGCGACGCCGGCGACCGCCGGCTCGCCGTGCTCGTCAACGACTTCGGCGCGATCAACATCGATGCCGAGCTCGTGCAGTCGCGCGAGGGGGACATGGTGACGCTGACCAACGGCTGCATCTGCTGCGGGGTGAGCGGCGACTTCCTCGGCGAGCTGGCGCTGCTGCGCGACCGCGACGACCCGCCCGACCAGGTCGTCGTCGAGGCCAGCGGCGTCGCCGACCCGGGCGCGATCGTGGGGCTCGGCGACATGCCGGGCTACCGGCGCGACGCCGCCGTCGTCGTCGTCGACGCCGAGACCGTGCGCGCGCGGGCGCAGGACGACGCGACGCGGCTGGCGATCATGAGTCAGCTGCGGGCGGCCGACCTGCTCGTGCTCAACAAGACCGACCTGGTTGAGCCCGCCGAGCTGGAGCGCACGCACGCATGGCTGCGCGAGACCACCGGGCCGTCGACGGCGATCGTCGAGACCTCCTATGGCGCGCTGCGCGCCGATGTCGCGCTCGGCGTCCGGGCCGCGGCCGCCGGCGGAGCGCGCCACGGACGCGTCGGTGACCGCCACGATCACCATGACCACGATCACGACCACCACCACGACGCGCATCCGGCGTTCGAGACGTGGAGCTGGAGCGGCGTGGACCCAATCAGCGGAGCCGGGCTCGTCGAGGCGCTCAAGGCGCTGCCGGACGGCATCGTCCGCGCCAAGGGCCTGCTGGCGCTGCGCGAGGACCCGGCGCGTCGCTACCTGCTGCAGCTCGTGGGGCGCCGCTACAGCGTCGAGGCCGAGCGCTCGTGGGATGAGGCCGAGGCCCACGCGTCGCAGCTCGTCGTCATCGGCCTGCCCGGCTCGGTCGACCCCGATCGTCTGTCCGAGACGCTGACGCGGCTGTCCGCGCCTGGCGTATAGACGTCCGCGACCGGCGCTGCCACTCGACCGGGTCTGCCAGCATCAACCCAGCATGGATGCCGCCGCCAAGACCCTCCTCTGCGCTGTCGCGACGCTGCTGCTGAGTGCGGCGCCGGCCGCGGCGGAGCGCGGCGTCTATGAGCAGTGCGGCCCGATCGGCTCGGCCACGGCGGTCTCGGTCAGTGCCGCCGGCTGCGAGTCCGTGCGGCCCGTCGTCACCGCGCTGCTGGCGGCGCCGGCCGCCGACAGCGCCGCGGTGCTGCGTGCCGCCGGCTGGCAGCCGCTGCGCGCCGACGCCGGCACCGACGACGGCGAGTTCGACCTCGTCGCCACCCGCGGCTATGCGGCGCTGCGCGTGCGCCGCCCCGGCACCGCGCCCGATCTCGACGGCTGGAGCGCCGGCCGCGAGCTGCTCTTCGCGCGCGCCAAGCTCGTCGGCGGCGCGCGCCCGCCGAGCGGCACGGTCCTGTGCACCTCGGCGTTTCTCATCATGCTGCGCGGCAAGCACCCGGGCGGCCTCAGCGCAGCGCACTGCGGCGGCGTGCGCACGGACGGCACGACGCACCGGCGCAACGCCGCCCGGCGCCGCCCGCCCCAGCCGGGAAGCGTGCTCGGCCGCGTCCAGCGCAACGTGGCTCGCACGCGGCCGCTGGACGCGCTCGTCGTGCCGGTGCCGTCGGGTGCCAGCCGGCCGTCTGCCGCGGTCGTCGATCGCGGCGCCGCGCGGCCGCCGTGGTTCGTCGCCGGCGTCGCCAAGCCGACGCCCAAGCGCCGTGTCTGCTTCACCGGCCGCACCAGCGGCATCGACCAGTGCGGCGTGATCCTGTCCGGTGACGCCAGGGGGATCAACGCGACCGCCAGCCGGATCGCCGGCACGAAGGTCGTCTGCACGTCGATCACCGCCCGCGAGGGCGACAGTGGCGGGCCCGTCTACACGACGCCGCGGGTCAACGGGAGGGTGTACGCCGTCGGCATCACGACGCTCGTGTTCGGACTGTTCCAATCGATGTGCTTCACCGAGATCAAACCGGTCCTGAAGGCGCTGCATGCCACGCTCGTCACCGCCTCCGCGCGCTGAGCACGGCGCCGACCGTCGCCCCGTAGGCGACGTGGTCGAGCACCTGGGGCAGCAGTGGCAGCGCCCGGATGCGGGGGTACCGCCGGCCCACGACGCCGAGATCGACCACCGCGATCGCCAGGCCCGCGAGCGTTCCGGAGGCGACCGGCCGCCGCCGTGGCAGCACGCGTGCGAGCAGCAGCGCCCAGCCGAGCGACAGCGCGACGTGGACGGGTACGGCGGCGAGCAGCAGCACGGCGGGGCGCTGCGCGCGTGGCGCGAGCAAGGTGCCGGCGGCCAGCGTCGCCTCCAGCGGGCTGGCGCCGGTCGCCAGCGCGTGCAGGGTCGACGGCGCGCCGCTCAGCAGCGCGGCGACCGCGCCGGCCACGAGCCCGTCCTCGATCGTCGCGCGGTCATTCACCGCGGGGACGCTAGTGCGCGGCCGCGTCTGGACGCAGTTGCAGGCAAAGCGGGGCCGTCTATTGAATACGGCAGTACGATTGGCGTCCACCCCCAGCAGAGCATGGAGGCAGGTCTGTGCGCATCAAGCTCGTCTCGCTAGAAGACGGGATCACGTCCTGCGGCTTTCGCAAGATGGCCGCCTTCGCCGCACGTATCAACGAGGACACGGAGTCCTGTTACGTGTCGACGAACCGCTACCGCAGCATCCGCAACGGGCTGCGCGGCACGCTCGGCAGCGCCGGCTCGCTCGAGGACGAGGACATCGACCTTGCCGCGCGTGAGCTGATCAGCGCCGATCTGGTCGGCTTCTCGTCGATGACCGGCTACTCCGAGCTCACGCGCCGGCTGATCGAGCGCGTCAAGGAGCTCGACCCGTCGACGTACGTGATCTGGGGTGGGATCCACCCGATCATCCAGCCCGAGGACGCGATCCTCGCCGACGTCGACGCGATCTGCACGGGGGAGGGCGAGTTCGCCTTCGAGGAGCTGCGCCAGCTGCTGATCGAGGGCCGCGACCCGACCGGCGTGAAGAACTTCTGGTTCAAGCAGCCCGACGGCGAGATCATCAAGAACCACTTCCTGCCGCTCATGTCGACGGACATGATGGAGTCCCTGCCGTTCCCGCAATACGGCGACGGCGAGGTCATCTACGAGGCCGGCGTCGGCTTCCAGCCGATGAACGCCCAGCACTACATCGAGAACGACGGCCTGAGCTACACGACGCTGTGGTCGATCGGCTGCCCGTTTCATTGCACGTACTGCGGCAACACGAAGTTCATCTCCAACGACGCGAAGTACAAGCGCATCCGCCACCCGAGCGCGCGCTACATCGTCGACGAGATCAAGACCGCCCGCGAGCGCTTCCCGCACCTCAGCCACGTCTCCTTCCACGACGACAGCTTCATGGCGATCCCGTACCGCGAGATCGAGGAGTTCGCCGAGCTGTGGAAGGCCGAGCTCGACCTCCCGTTCGCGGTCTACGGCGTCATCCCCAACTACGTCAAGCGCGACAAGTTCGAGCTGCTGACCTGGGCGGGCATGAACCGGGTGCGGATGGGCATCCAGTCGGGCAGCCGCAACACGCTGGAGTTCTACACGCGCCCGTCGCCGCCGGAGAAGATCCTCGCCGCCGGCGAGGTGAACGCGTCGTTCTCGCCGAAGTACCACATCCCTCCGGCCTACGACATCATCACCGACAACCCGATCGAGACGCGCGAGGACATCAAGGAGACGCTGCAGCTGCTCTACGACATGCAGCGGCCGTACACGCTGTTCATCTACTCCCTGAAGGTCATCCCGAACACCGAGCTCGAGAAGGCGATGAAGGAGAAGGGCATCGACATCGAGGAGATCTCGGCGACCTTCATGTCGATCCCGCCGCGGGTGGCCAACCTGCTGCTCTACACGCTGACACTGTGGCGCCCGCCGGAGTGGCTGTGGAAGCAGCTGCTCAAGCGCGTGCGGGCGAGCACCGAGGAGCAGAAGCTCTATCCGCGGCTCGGCCACGTGCTACGTACGGCGTACCTGTCACGCCGCGCGCTGAGCCATCTCGTGAAGATGGACTTCTCCGCTATCCCCGGCAAGGCCGGCTACTACGCCTGGCGCATCGGGCTCGTCAGCGGCTGGCGCAAGCACCTCACGCGTCGCATGCCGCGCCCGGAGCGGCCTGAGCGCGAGATCGCCCGCGAGAAGCGCACGCAGAAGATCGCCGCGTAGCCGCAGTTCGGGCGTTCAGGCCCCGAAATGCGCTCGCCCGCCGGTGGCCCGCCCGTGGCCCGGCGGGCTCAGCGGCGCGCGAGGGCGCCGACGAGGATCAGCAGGCCGCCGACAGCCAATAACGGCGTGCCGGGGCCGGTGGCGCTGTCCAGCAGCGCGTTGGCGGCCTGGTTGGTCAGCTCGTCGAGGACCTCGTCGCCGGCCGTCGCCTGGTCGATGATGTCGGACATGTAGACGACGAGCGCCACCCCGGCGAGCGTCGTCACGAGGCCGAGCAGGATGAGCAGGCCGCGGGCGACGCCGAGCAGGCCGAGCACGGCGGCGATTGCGCCGACCGCGACGATCGCCGGCCACAGCTCGGTTTCGGTGCCGGTGATCGTGTGGTCGCCGGGGCCGAGCTCGGGTCCGACGAGACCGAGGTCGAGCACGACGGTCAGGCCGCTGATCGTGACCCAGGTGAGAAACGCCGACAGCACGGTGGCGGCGGCGCCGGCGAGGATGAGCGCGCGGGGGGAGAGCATCGGCGGTCCTACGCTACCCCGTGCGCGCCGTGCGAAGCAGACCCGTTGCCGCAAGCTCGACGGTGCCAGCTCGGCGGCGCCGGTTCGGCCGCCGCACCTTTTGGCGCATCAGCGGGTAGGGGAGCCTCATCCCGACGAACGGAGATCCGATCATGCTGGACGAGCAGACAGACGAGACCGTCGAGCCGACCGCCGAGGACACCGGCGGCGAGACCGAGGGCACCGCGCCCGACACGGCCATCGTCGACGCCGTCGATCAGCAGGCCGCCGAGTCCACCGGCGCCGCTGCAGAAGCCGCCCCCGAGGTGCCCGATGACGCCCGCGACACGATCGCTCGTGCGCAGCAGCACATCGACAACCTCAACATGGACGCCGAGCGCGAAGCCGCCGAGCGCACGATCAAGCGCACGTAGCTGACGCACGGCGGGCGGGCCGGGACGCGGCTTCCGGCCCCGACCAGGCGTCCCCGACGGGCGTAGCATGACTGCGATGACTGAGCTGCTCGTCGGTACGAAGAAGGGCCTGTTCGCGTTCGATGGAGAGCGCGGCGGCGACTTCCGCCAGACCGCGCGCGCGTTCGCTGGCGAACCGGTCGACTACGCCATGCGCGATCCGCGCAGCGGGCGCGTGCTGGCGTCGGTGACCTCGCCGTTCTACGGGCCGAAGATCTTCTTCGCAGACACGGTCGGCGGCGACTGGACGCAGGCCGAGGGAATCGCGCTGCCCCCCGGCGGCGACGATGCGCTGACGCGCATCTGGACGATCGTCGCGGGCGATGACGACGAGCACCTCTACGCCGGCGGCGACCCCGGCGTGCTGTTCGAAAGCCATGACGGCGGCATTTCGTGGGCGATCAACGAGGCTCTCTGGCAGGAGCCCTCGCGTCCGAGCTGGCAGCCCGGCGGCGGTGGGCTGTGCATCCACTCGATCGTCCCTTGGCCGGGCGATACCGATCGGCTGGTGCTCGGCATCTCCGCGGCGGGCGTGTGGCTGACCGACGACGGCGGCCGCTCCTGGCGGCGAGGCAACCACGGCATCGTGCCGCGCTATCTGCCCGAGGAGGCGCGCGCGGAGTCCACGAGCCTGTGCATCCACGCGATCAAGCGCGCGCCGGCGCGGCCGGAGCGCCTGTTCATGCAGTTTCACGGCGGCGCGTACCGCTCCGACGACGCCGGCGAGAGCTGGACGGACATCGCCGCCGGGCTGCCGTCGGACTTCGCCTTCCCGCTGGCGGTCGACCCGGCCGATCCCGACAGCGCCTTCGTCATCCCGCTGACCGCCGACACCGACCGCGTCACCGCGGACGGGCGGGCCCGCGTCTTCGCGACCCGCGACGGCGGCGCGAACTGGACGGCCCTCGGGGACGGGTTGCCCCAGCAGGACGCCTACCTGACCGTCCTGCGCCACGCGCTCGGCACCACCGGCGCCGGTGCGCAGCTGGAGCTGTACTTCGGCACCACCTCGGGCCAGATCTTCGGCTCCGGCGACGCCGGCGCGACCTGGTCGCAGCTGGCGGCGTGCCTGCCGACGGTGCACAGCGTGGTCGCGGTCAGCGGACCGCCCGCAGGGCGCGCACATGCGCGACGAAGGTCTCGGCGGTGCCGTCGGGGCGCACGATGTGGATCGTGCCGCCGTGAGGAAATGCCTCGCTGGCGCGTGAGCCGAGCGCGGCCGCGGCCAGCAGTGTGCCGCCGATGAGGTAGACGTCGCGCACGACGCCGATCGCAAACAGCGCCCGCGTCTCGTCCATGACGTCGCCGCTGCCGGCTCGCAGCACCGTCGGCAGGTCCTCGCGCAGCGACAGCGCGGCGACCGCGGTCGAGATGTTCTCGATCTCGTCTGACGTCACCGCGGCGAGTGCGCGCGCATGCTCCAGGCACAGGCGTCGCAGCACCCCGCGGCTGCCGCCGCCACCGATCACGACCGGGATCCCGTAGCGCTTGGCGCGTGTGACGTTCTCGGCTCGTGGGTCGCGCTCGACGGCGACGAGCGGCACGCCGAGCTCCCGCAGCATCAGGCACAGCCGCATGCCGACTTGACCGAGCCCGACCACGACGACGTGATCGCGCCGCGGCATGCTGCGACGCCCGACGATCGCCACCAGGCGCGGCGCCATCAGGCGGTTGATCAGCCCCGCGGTGAAGATCGCGGTGAACGCCAGCGCTGCGAGCATCGACACCGTCGAGAAGGCCAGCAGCCAGCTCGGGCCATGGTCGATCGCCTCGTTGGGGCCGATCGTGACGATCGTCCGCGTCGCGAGGAAGATCGCCTCCATCGCGGGCTCGTGCAGCGCCAGGCCGACGACGATCGCATCGATCAGGAGGATCGCGACGAAGCCGAGCAGGCCCGCGAGCAGCGTCTTGGCGCTCAGCTCGTAGGGATGCCAGATCGCGGCGGCGTTCGCCCGCAGGCGGGCACCGAGACGGCCGGGCCGCGGCGGCAGCGGCGCGAACTGCGGGCCCTCGGGTCCGGCGCGTACGCCGAGCGGCGACTGGCCCGCGCGCGTCGCCGGGTGGACGGCGATCAGCTCGTTGCCGAGGCACGGGCCCGCCAGCGCGGGAGCGACGATGTCGGCCATCGACAGGACCCGAACGTTGCGCACCGCGCGGCGCACCTGCGCGCCGAGGTCGCGGTTGTAGATCGTCACGATCAGGCGCACGCCCGGCCGCACGCCCTCGACGACGAGCGCCAGCCGCAGCGACACGCGGTCGTCGCGCGAGATCACCACGACCGCGTCGATCTCGGGCGTCAGCGCGCGGCGGATCTCGCGGTCGTTGGGTGCCCGCAGGTGGATGACGTCGGCGGCGACGTCGTCGAGCGCGCGCCGCACGACATCGATCACGCGGCCCTCTCCGAGCACGAGGATGCGCGGCTGGGGTGTGTCCTCGTCGACATGGATGCCCGGCATGCGATGGCGAGTATGGGGGAGTGCGCGGCGCAGCGACGTCCCGGCCTGTGAATCCGGGCGCGCCAGCTGTGGCAGGAGTGGCAAGCTCGCCGGACATGGTTTGCGGCCGGCCCCGACGTGGCAGACTGGACGACAGCATGAGCTTGCCTCCCGATCGCCCGACCGAGCCGCTGCGCCCCGCCGGGGCGCCGCGCCAGCCCGTCGCCTACGAGCCCCCGCCTGCGCCGACGGTCGACGTCAGCGCCGTGCTCGTGCGCCTCGAGGACGCCGTCAACTCCGTGCGCACGGGGCTGATGGTCGTCGGCGTGATCGCCGTCGCCGCCCTCGGCGTCGCGATCTACGCCCTGGTCAAGGACAACGGCGCGAATGCGACCGGCGGCGTCGGCAGCAACCGCGTCTCCCAGCTCGACGACCGCATCGATCGCCTCAGCCGCCAGGTCCAGGATCTGCGCTCGGGCGACAGCAGCAGCAAGGACGACAGCAGCGCGGTGACCGATCGCGTGGACGCGCTCGAGCGGACGGTCAAAGAGCTCGCCGACCGGCCCCAGCCGGGCGACGCGACGCAGGCCGTCAAGGAGCTCTCAGACCGCATCGACGACATCGCCTCCGACGTGGAGCAGCTGAAGTCGGCGCCGACGCCCTAGCAGGACCGCGGCAGTCCTACAGGTCGCGCCTCGCGCCGACCCGCGCGTGCACATGCGCCGCGAGGAAGTGGGACACCGACGCCGACCACCACGGCTACGTCGACCGCTACGGCAACCGCTGCGAGCGCTTCCTGCTGCCGGCCCTTCGTCCACGATCACCTCGTCTTCACGCCGAGCGCAGTCGGGCGGGCCGGGCGGGCGCCGCTACGCGGTCGCGAAGCGGCTGAGCGTGAGCTCGGGCCGCACCCCGGCGAGGTGCGCGCGGAAGATGCGGTAGTAGGCGAGCTCCTCGCGCGTGCGCAGCGGCGGCGTGACGAAATCGCGCTCGGCCTCGAGCTCCTCGAGCGTGATCTGCGCCTCGATGACCTCCGTCAGGACATCCTTGGCGCCGCTGCCGTCCCCGAACTCGGCCTTGTCGCGCCAGAGCAGGTCGTGCGGCAGCCAGCCGTCGAACGCCTCGCGCAGCAGCCGCTTCTCCGGCTGGCCGGGGCCGGCGAGCTTGAAGCCCGGCGGCAGGCGCAGCGCCCACTCGATGACCTCGCGGTCGAGGAACGGCACGCGCGCCTCGAGGCCGTGGGCCATCGTCACGCGGTCACAGCGCTGCAGGTTGAGGTTGTGCAGGCTCTCGACGGTGCGCACGAGCTCAAGGTGCAGGTTCTCGGGGTCGGTGATGTCGCGCAGGTACTCATAGCCGGCGAACAGCTCGTCGGCGCCCTCACCGGTGAGCACGACCTTGATGTGCTCGGCGGTGAACTGCGAGAGGATGTAGTTCGGCACCGCGCTGCGCACGAGCGCGGGGTCGAAGGACTCGATCGCGCGTACGGCGACCGGCATGACGTCCAGGGCGTCGGCGGCGGTGTACGTCGTCTCGCGGTGCTCGGAGCCGATGTGCTCGGCCACGCGCCGCGCGGCGGCGAGATCGGGCGAGCTGTCGGTGCCGACGGCGAAGGTCTGCAACCGCTCGCCGCGCTTGGCGAGGATCCTCGCGGCGATCGCGGCGACGAGGCTGGAGTCCAGCCCGCCGGAGAGGAACACGCCGACGGCGACGTCGCCCATGAGCTGGCGCTCGACGGCCTCGATGAGCACGTCGCGGGTGCCCTGCAGGATGTCGGCCGGGGCAGCGGCACCGGGCGTCGTCGGCCCGGGCATCCATTCCAGGCCGTCGGGCACGGCGCGCGCGAAGCGGATCAGCCCGTCCTGCGGCGTCCAGGCGCAGCCGGGCGGAAAGGGCTCGACGAACTCCTGCCAGGCCGGGTCGAAGGCGTTCATCTCCGAGGCGAAGCGGGTCCGCTCGCCGCGCTGGGCCCAGTACAGCGGCTTGATGCCGACGGGATCGCGGGCGGCGACGAAACGCCCGTCGGAGGCGGCCATGACGAAGGCGAACATCCCATTGAGCTCGCCGAGCCCCATCGGCCCGTGCTCCTCGATCAGGTGCAGCGCGACCTCGTTGTCAGACTCGGTGACGAAGGCGTGCTCGGGATCCAGGCCCGCCCGCACCTCGGCGTGGTTGTAGACCTCGCCGTTGCCGACGAGCCAGACGTCCTCGCCGTCGTTGACAAGCGGCTGCTGACCACCGGCGACATCGACGATCGACAGGCGCGTGTGGCCAAGCCAGCTGCGCCCGACGCCGACCCAGCCGCTGTCGTCGGGTCCGCGATGCGCGAGGCGCGCAAGCATCGTCTGCAGGCCCTCGGAGTCCGTGGTGCCGTACTCGGCGACGATTCCGCACATGTCAGGCCCCTACCCGCAAGTGGACCAGGCTACCGCGCGGCGCCGGCGACGGCCGCCGGGAAGCCCGCCTGGGCGGGCTCGGCGTAGGCCTCGGGACGGCGGTCGGCGAGGTGGTCGATGCCCAGGCGCGACTCGCGCACCGCGGCGGCCGCGTCGATCCGCGCGATCGCCATCCCGGCCGAGCTGCCGGTGCGGGCGAGCACGACGCCGTCGGGATCGACGACCTTCGCGTTGCCCAGGAAGCGCAGCGGCCCGAGCGTGCCCGTCTGGTTGGAGGACACCCAGACAACCTGGTTCTCGACCGCTCGCGCGCTGTCGGTGACGTTGAAGTGACGCGTCTGGCGGTCCTGCGCGACGCGCCGGGCGGGACGCTTGCGACAGACCGGCCAGGCCGCCATCGAGGCCACGATCTGGGCGCCGTCGAGCGCCAGCGCGCGCGCCGCCTCGGGGAAGAGCTTGTCGTAGCAGATCAGCATCCCGATCCGCCCGACCGGCGTGTCGAAGGCGGCAAAGCGCTCGCCCGCTGTGTACGCGAAGCGCTCGCCGGGGGGCAGGTGCACCTTGCGGTGGTGGCCGAGGATCCCGCTGCCGTCGACGCAGACGGCGGAGCTGTAGCGCCGGTCGTCGGGTCCCGCTTCGGTGTAGCCGACGCAGACGACAGTCTCGCCGGCGATCCGGATCAGCTCGGCGATCTCGGGGCCACTGCGGTCAAGCGCCGCGGGGATCTGCGGCGCGCTCTCGCCGGGCATCGGCTCGCGAACGTAGCCGCCGAGCGCGCACTCGGGGAAGACGACGAGCCCGGCGCCCTCGGCCCGTGCCGCCGCGACCGTGCGCTCGAGCGAGCGCAGCCCGGCAGCGACATCCCGGCCGAAGGGGGCTGCGACTGCCGCGATCGCGGGGATGGCCGGGTCCATGCCAGTCAGTCTCACCCCCAGCGCCGCCCCCTCCACTGGACGGTGGGCCAATCTCTGCCGGGCCAGATAGGACATGCGGTCCAAGCGCAGCGAGCGAGACCGCGGCCGGTCCCGGCTCACCCCGGCCTTGCGCGCGGTGCCGATACCCGCCCCGGGCCCGTCACCCGCGTCCGCCGCGGGCGGGGTTCAGCTCGGGACGGGCTTGATGATCCGGTGGATGCTCGCGGCCGCGCCGACGGCGGCGGCGAGCACGAGCCCGGCGGCGAGCTTGCGCGTCATCGCTGCACCGTAGCGCCGCGCGCGCACCCGCGTGTTCACACTGCCGGGCGCGCCCATCGCGTAGGCTCGCCAGCAACATGCCGGGCATCGAGGATCCCGACAAGATCGACGTCATCGCCGAGGACGGCGAGGGCAATGCGCTGCTGTCGATCGTGCAGACCGGCCCGTGGCCGACTGACGGCTCCGAGCGCGGGCGGCTGAAGCGCAAGCTGGGCACCTACCTGCGCTACGCGCGCGACGGCCAGATGGTGGAGGCCTACCCGAGCCTCGCGGGGCGGCCGCTCGTCATCGAGCTGACCTATGAGCACGAGCCGCCGCAGTCGGTGCTCGACTACTGGCGCCGGCGCAGCCAGACGGCCGCGCACGAGGGCGTGACCCTCAGCACACGGGCGCTGGACGACATCGTCTGGCGTGCGTAGGCGCAGGGGCGCGGTCAGGCCGAGCCGGTCGCCTTGCCGGGGTGCGACTGCGAAGCGGACGGTTTGCCCGGAGCACGGTTGTCGATCAGCTCCGCGATCTTGGGGTGGCCGCCGTGGCGGGCCCAGCCGGCCGGGGTCCCGTAGCCGTGGCCGTCGAGCACGGTGGGGTCGGCGCCGGCGTCGAGCAGGACCTCGACGGTGGCGGCGTTGCCGCCGGCTGCGGCCAGATGCAGTGCGGTGACGTCGTTGCCGTGGCCCTCCCCGCCGTAGCTTCCGCGTCCCAGAGGATCGGCGCCCAGGTCCAGCAGCCGCCGCACCGCGTCGGCGCGACCGGTGGACGCCGCCCAGATCAGCGGTGTGCCGCGGTAGACGTCGGTCTCCAGGCGCGCGCCATGGCCGACGAGTGCCTCGAGCACGCTCGTGCGACCGCTGCGCGCCGCGTAGGCGAGCGCCTCGTCGAGCACCTCCTGGGGATCGTCGGATGGTGCCCAGGCGGGAAAGCCGGAGTGGGGGCGGTAGAAGCCGCGATCGGCGCCGGCCTGTGGCGTGCCGGCGAGTTCATCGACGAGCGCGCCATCGCCGACGCCGGCGGCGGCGCGCAGGTTGCGCGGTTGCACGCCGCCGCGGGCGAGCAGGTCGGCGACCTCCCGGTGGCCCCAGAAGAGCGCGGCGACCAGCGGCGTCCCGCCGTCGCCGCGGGCGAACGCGTCGGTGCGCGCGCCGGCGCCGAGCAGCATGTCCACGAGGTGCACGGCATTCGCGTAGCCCACCTGGTGCAGGGGCGTCCAGCCGTGCGCGTTGGGATGGGAGGGGTCGGCGCCGCATTCGAGCAGCAGGCCGACCGTGCGCTCGTCGCAGGTGGCCGTCGCCATACCCAGCAGATCGTTGCCGTTGGTGCCCTCCATCGAGACGACATCGGGCCACCGATCGAGCACCTCGCGCAGCCCGCTCGGATCGTGGGCCTCGATTGCCCGGTAGGCCCGCAGGAACGGCTCGCCGCTTTCCGGCAGGCGGCGTATGTGGCGGCGCAGCGCCTGCCAGGTCACAAAGCCGTGCGATCGCGCGACCACGAGCCGGGCGCCGACGGGCGTCAGCGACGCGCCGACGCGCTCGAACGCGGCGACCGCAGCCGGCGTTCCATCCTCGGCGGAGGAGCGCAGCCCGAACGCGCGTCCTTCGTAGTAGTCCAGATCGTCGTGGTAGGCGAACTGCACGCCGCCGGGGTGAGCGGCGACTCGGTCGGCGTAGGCCTTCATCCGCGGCCAGCTCGGGAACCCGTGCTCTCGGGCGATCGCCAGTCGCGCGGCCGAGAGCTTGGCTCCGGGCTCGGTCAGGCGCTGTTCGCGGAGACGCTCCTTGGCGCGCTCGCGCAGCTGCTCGAGGTTCACGGCAGTCTCCTTGCGGACGTGCCCGCGGTCGGCGTGCGTCGGGCGGGAGGAGCCTGCATAGTCAGAGCGAACCGTAGCCGAGGCGTAGCGGCAAGTCTCATACGGTTGCACCTGACGGCACCGCAAGACGCTCGGGGCGGCTACGGGTAGCGCGCGCGCAGCCCCGTCACGTCGCCCTTGGCCAGCGAGCGGGCCTTCGTCTCGCTCGCGCCGATGGTGTAGAACATCGTCAGGTTGTCGCTCGAGCTGGCGTGTCCGAGGCCGATCGTGTGGCCGCTCTCGTGCGTGGCGACGGACTGATAGTCGTAGGCGCCGGCCGCGCCGACGTTGGAGAACGTGACGTGGTCGTTGAAGCGCTGGTCGCTCTCGACGACCTCGCCGGCGCCACCGGTGAAGTTCATCGTGCAGGCCAGCGCGCCGGGGCAGCCGATCGCCCCGGTATCACCGCGGTCGGTGACCGAGAGGCCGTCGCGGTAGGTGTGGATGGTCGCGCTCGTCGAGCCGAGGTGGAAGGACGTGAGGTTCGTGATGTCGTTCAGGCCGCAGCTGTTGTAGGTCGTGTCCCAGTTCGTGTGGCCGCGGACGATCGACGCCACCGACGTGTCGTTGTAGTTGAAGCGGCTGCGGTTGACGTAGTAGCCGTAGACGCGGTTCGTCCAGATCCCCATCCAGAGCGAGTGCTGCGCGTTCGTGCAGGTGTCGGGCGTGCTCGCCGAGGCCGTCGCCGCGTGCACGGCGAGCGCGTCGCCGGTGGGAGCGGCCGGGGTGGCAGGCAGCGCGTCGCCGGCGGGAGCCGCCGGGGTCGGGGGGATCGCATCGTCGATGCCGCCCGGGGATGGCGACGGGACGTCCACAGCCGCCCGCAGTGCCGCGCGGTTGGCGCGGAAGTCGGCCGCCCAGCTCGGCTCGGACGGGTCGCCGTAGAGCAGTGAGACGGTCAGGCCGGGCTCCACGCGCTCGGTCGGCACGAGCGTGATGGCGCCGTCGGGATCGAGGATCGGGGAGACGGTCTGCGTCACGCGCGGGCGCCCGTCGCGGTCACAGCGGGTCACTCGGTATGCGCCGCGCGGCAGCGCCTCGCTGACCTGCGTGGCGCCGTCGCTGCGCGGCTCGGCGATGGCGGGGGAGCGCAGCCCGTCAGCGGGGGCGCAGCGGGGTGCGGCGGCGGCGGGGCCGGCGCTGGCCGCGGCGGCGATGAGCGGGAGGCCGATTGCCGCGAGCGCCGTCCGCGGCCGGACGAGGCCGCGGCGGCGATCGGGGTGACGGCGGCTCGGCGACGATGGTGCAGCGGCGGGCATGGCGGTCCCTCGGAGCGCGGCTGGTCGGACGGGACCTATCGCCACGCGGCCGCGGCGGCCTCGAGCGCCCGGTGTCGAGACCGATCACCTGTCCAGCGCGCGCGCCAGAAACGGACCCAGCGTCGCCGCGAACGTCTGTGTGAGATGCGTCGCGTCGTGGCGTACGAGCACGCCGCCGATGACCGCGAAGCAGCGTTTGGCATCGCAGAACTGACGCGTGAGGTCGATGACGCGAACCCGCCGGGAGTGCAGCGACCGCGCCGCCTGCACGAGGTCGTCCGGGGCGAGCGCGTCCGAGCGCGGCAGGCTGCAGGAGCGCGCGGCCGAGCGCCCGCTCCTCAGCGCTTTGGTGACGCAGCGCAGCTGGGCCCGCGTTGACGACGGCGGGTCGCGGATCACGACGACGTGCTTGCCAGAGGCCAGCAGGGTTCGGATCTCGTCGCGGTAGCCGGCCCGCACGGACTGCGTCGCGCTGCGCCCGCGGCGTCGTTTGACGCGGGCGCCGCGGTGGGCGGCGAGCACGACCGTGTCGACCTCGTGATGCCGGGCCAGCCAGGCACGCAGCTGGCGGTTCCAGGTGCGGCAGCGGCGTGAGCTCACCGCCGTCGCGAGGATCGCTGCGCCGCGCGTTGCCGGGCAGCCCGAGCGCAGGATCGAGACGCCGCGCCAGCGCTTGGCGAGCGTGACGACGGCCAGCGCGGTCTTGTAGTTCGCGGCGTGGCTGTCGCCGGCGAGCGCGAACGTGTGCGCGGCGTCGGCGCGCGCGGCGCCGAACGCGCAGGCGATCAGCAAACCGCTGCGCTCGCGCTTGTCGCAGTACGGGTCGGCGAGCACCTTGGCCTGCGACGGTCGTGGCGTGACCGTGTCGCGCAGCTCGGGGTTCGTGCATGGTGCGGCGGGGTCGCGGGCCGCTGCGCCGAAGCACGGCGCGACGGCGAGCAGCTGCACGCCGGCGGCGATCTCGCCGGTGTCGGGCAGGCGGTCGCCGCAGGTGCGCGCGCAGTTGGGGTCGCCGGCGTCGGTCCAGGCGCTCTCGGCGTACCACGCGTAGGGGCCGACCGTTAGGCCGGCGGCGGCGGGCAGGAAGCTGGCCTCAAACATCGTCGGCGTAGGTCGCGCGGTGCGCGCCGCCAGCCGCCGGGGAGCGCCGGCGGCGGTGCCGTCGGCGTTCAGCGGCGTGAAGCTCAGCGCGGTACGGGCCGCGCGGCGGGTGACGCAGATGCGCCCGAACCGGCTTGGCGATGCGGGATCCCCGCGCAGCACCGTGACGCACAGCTCACGGCCGGCGGTCGCGGTGAGCTCGCGCGACTCCCAGCCGCCGTCGGTCTGGAGCTGCAGGACCATGCGGATGTCGCGCTGGGCGAGCGCGGCCGCAGTGAGGTCGAGCGGGCCGTGCGTGTCCAGCGGGTCAGCCGTCGTGGCGGCAGCGGCGGCGGCCGGTGCGCCGACGGCGAGCACCGATGCGAGCAGGGCGAGGGCCGGCAGCGTGGGTCCGGCCCACATGGGCGGGCGCCCTTGCGCGTTCAAGCCTCACGCCGGAACGCGAGGACGTCCTGGTGCTCGTCCCAGCCGCGCGGCTGGTGGCTGACGAGCCGGACCGACCCATTCGCCGCCGCGGCGAACGCCGCGCCGAGGTACTGCGGCGTGTGCCATGCGTGCCCGTACGCGAACAGCGCGCTGTCGTAGGGCACGTGGAAGTGGCCGTGAAGCTCGAACGCCGCGGCGACCTCGTCGTGCAGCGGCGCGAACTGCCCGTGCGCAGGCGGCTCGGCGTGGATCGTCACGATCGCCACGCCACCGGGCACCAGCGCGCCGGCGAACGAGCGCAGCAGCTCATCGACGCGCTGCGAGTCGAGATGGGTGACGAGTGAGCCGCACCAGATCAGGTCGTGGCTGCCCAGGCGCAGGCGCGCGACGTCCGGTGTCGAGCGCAGGGCGTTGACGCCGAACTCCTGCGCGCAGAAGCGGATCGCCTGGCGGTTGATGTCACACGCCGTGATCCGCGCGGGCTCGATCCGCTGTGCCAGCACGCGCAGGACGCGCCCGTAGCCGCACGGCATGTCCAGGCAGGAGCGCACGTCGTCGAGGCTGCGCCCGGCGTCCTGCAGCGCACGCTCGATCGCGCTGACGGCGGACTGGCCCACACGCGCGTAGTGCGTGGCGTCGGCGTCCTGGGGGTCCTTCATGTCGTCGTCGGAATGGATCGGGCCGGGCACGGCGGCGAAGGTCAGCGGCGGCCCGGGCCGGCGCATGCGCCGGCGCAGCGCGCCGCTCACGCGCAGCGCGACCTCCTGGGCGGGGCTTCGCCGGCGAGCGGTGGCGGGCACGCGCGGCACGCTAGCGGGCCCACCCGGGCGCGGGCGTCACCATGGCACGGATGCGCGCTCAACGCAGCTTGCCGAGCCGGCCGAGCCGGCCGCGGCGGATCCGGACATGGGACCTGATCGCCTCGCCGTCCTTCGTCCGGATGTTGATCGAGAGCATGCCGGACACTCGCCGCAGCGCCGACGCGCTGCCCCGCAGGGTGCAGCTGCGGTGCGCCTTGCAGGTCTTCCTGCGCGCGCCCAGGCGCAGCTTGATCGACTGGATGCCGGCCGGGTAGCGGGCGACCACCCTGATCGTGCGGCCCCGGATTCGTGCGCGCGGCGCCGGCCGCAGTTGCAACTTCATCGAGCGCAGCCGGCGCGCGTGGATCACCTCGTGGCGGACGGTCAGCAGCCCCGACGAGCCCGTGTGGCCGGCTCCGTCGACGGCCGTCACGATGTATTGCTGGCGCGACTTGAGCGGGAGCACCGCAACGCGTCTCGCCGCCGGTCCCAGCGTCGCCTGCAGCACGTACGCGCTCTTGCTGCGGCGCAGGACGCGGAGCTCACCGACGCCCCAGTCGTCGCTGACCGAGCTCCACGTGAGCGTACGCCCGCTGACACGCGCACCGCTGACGACCGGGCTCGCATCGGGAGCGGTGACCGTCGCGGTGTCCAGCGACGTCGGGTTGCCGCCGGCGTCGAGCGCGAGGAGCTGGAACGTCGTCACCCCGGGGTGGATCAACGAGGTGGTGAGCGTGCCGCTGGTCGCCGGCGAGCCTGCCGTCGTCACGCCGTCGCGTCGCAGCTCGATGCGGACCGGACCGCCCTCGTCGTCGGCGAGCGAACTCCAGGACGCCGTGGCGATGCGGCCGGTGACGGAGATCGATCCGAAACCGCCCGGCGGCGTGACGTCGGGAGTTGCCGGGCCGACGACGCGCACCGTCGCATGACCGCCGCCGACCGCGTCCACGGACACGCGCACGCCGGAGCTTGCGTCCGCCAGCGTCGTACCGGCCGGCATGGGGGCATCCGCACCGGTCTCGGTCGCTGAGGCGAAGTCCACGAGCTCGCTCGATCCGATCGTGCCTGGGACCGGGGTCAGGCGGACCGTGACGCCGGTGACGGCGGGGTCGCCGGCCTCCCAGATGTCGAACGGGCTCGCCGGCGAGCGAAGATCGAGGCTGAAGAAGGTCGTGGGCAGGCCGGGGATGCGGCGTGGCAGGAGGATCTCGCGGGTGCCCGACTCCTGGTTGAGGTGCGAGAGATCGATGCTCGCCGCCTGGCCCACGCCTCCCACTCGGACAACCGCCGGCGGCGCGTCCATCAGGCCGAGCTGACCGCGGTTGAACGCGCCGGCGAGTGTGCCCAGATAGGACGTGCCCATGTAGTCGAACGCGTCGCCGTACTCGTCGGAGGCGCAGCTTGACGGCTCCGCGATCACAACACTCGCGCCACCGGAGGTGCATTGCTGAAGATTGGCGTGGCCCAGGCCCGAGTTGTGGCCCAGCTCATGCAGGTAGGTCCCGGTGCTGTTGTATCCGTTGTACCAGGACACCCGGCCCGGCTGGTTCCCAAGGCCACCGAAGGTGAAGCACGACTGGTTGGGCATCATGATCGCGATGCGCTCGAAGGCATTGGGGTCGATGCCATCCGCACTGGCGCGCGCCTCGACGGCCGACTGGACGGCGTTGTAGTCGCACGAGTCGAAGCCTCCCAGGGTCCACCAGCCGTAGACGACTCCCGACAGGTTGGCGCGGCCGGCGCTCTGCTGCCGGATCCCGGCCGCGGCCGATGCGTCGCCATCGAACAGGTTCGAGCGAATTTCTCCCGCCGTGAACGGCTGGCTCGTGTTGCTCGGGAAGTTCACCATGAAGACCGCGACGCTCAGGTCGCCGAGATGGCTCGAGCCCAGGCCCGGATCGGCGGCCGTCGACCGGCGTTGGGTGTGCGAGGCGCGGGCCGCGCTGACGCGTATGCGGTCACCGCGGTCGCTTCCATGCACGACCGCCGGCTGCCCCGACAGTGCCGTGAGCTCGTCGCGGGTACGGCCATCGGCAGGGGTCAGGGGCCTATCGGCTCCCGTCGACGAGACGAGCTCGAACGTCGTCCTGCTCGTACCGGCTTCGAAGTCATCTGCGACGCTGGCCTGCACCGTCCCGCGGTAGGCCTGATCCGTCGAAGCGGCGGCGGCGGGCGCGGCGGCCGCGATGAACGTGCCGCACACCACGGTCCGCACGAATGTGCGACGAGCCCGAGAAGACCTGCGACTACCGTCGATCCTGTGCCGCATGCGCGTCGATCCCCCTGGTGATACGGCGCCTGGATGTTGGTGCCGATTGCGTGACGATCCTGTCTGGTCGCACTGAAGAGTGGCTGAACGCCTCCGTGGGGCGGTCTGAGGCTGGCAGCTCATGCAGGTCGGTGATCGGTGCGGTCGCGGCGGGGCGGGGTGGCTTCGCGCTCACCAGGGCGCGGGCTCGTAGTCCTTCAAGAAGCAGCCGAACAGATCCTCGCCGGCCTCGCCGCGGACGATCGGGTCGTAGACGCGGGCGGCGCCGTCAACGAGATCCAGCGGCGCGTGGAAGCCCTCGCCGGCCAGCCGGGCGCGGGTGGGATGGGGCCGCTCGTCGGTGATCCAGCCGGTGTCGACGCTCGTCATGAGGATCCCGTCGCGTTGCAGCAGTTCGTGCGCGCTCGTGCGGGTGAGCATGTTCAGCGCTGCCTTGGACATGTTCGTGTGCGGGTGGCCGGGGCCCTTGTAGCCGCGGTTGAACTGCCCCTCGATCGCCGACACGTTGACGATGTACGTGCGCCGGGCCGGCGACGCGGCGAGCGCGGGGCGCAGGCGGCCGATGAGCACGAACGGCGCCGTCTGGTTGCAGAGCTGGACCTCGAGCAACTCGACCGGGTCGACCTGCTCGACGGACTGGACCCAGCTGTTGACGGCGGCGAGGTCGGGCACGAGGCCGCCGGCGTCGATCGCCTGCTGAGCGGCGATCCGCTCAGGTGACGCCGATCCGGCGCTGAGCGCGAGGCTGGTCAGCGCGTGGGGGGTGGGGGACCAGTGCGGTGTCAGCGGTGTGAGGGCGGCACCGGAGCCGGCGGCGGGTGCCGGCGGCAAGCCGGCAGTCGGGCCGGCGCCCGGACCGAGGATGTGGATCGGCGGCAGCGGACCCGGCGGCAGCGGCGCCGCCTCGGCCTCGGCGAGCAGGGCGTAGGCGGCGGCGGAGCGGCGGACGGTCTGGGCGGCGTTGTTGACGAGGATGTCCAGCGGACCCCGGGCGGCGACCTCGTCGGCGAGCGCGACGACCTGGGCGGGATTGCGCAGGTCGATCCCGACGATGCTCAGCCGGTCGATCCAGTCGGCGCTGTCGGGGATCGAGGCAAAGCGCCGCGCGGCGTCGCGCGGGAAGCGGGTGGTGATCGTCGTCTCGGCCCCGTCGCGCAGCAGCCGCAGCGCGATGTACATGCCGATCTTCGCGCGCCCGCCGGTGAGCAGCGCGCGGCGGCCGCGCAGATCGGTGCGGGCGTCGCGGCGGGCGTGGTTGCGCGCCGCGCAGGGCGGACAGAGCTGGTGGTAGAAGGCGTCGACCTCCACGTAGCGCTGCTTGCAGACGTAGCACTTGCGCGCCTGGACGAGCGTGCCCGCGCGCGCGCCGTTCGTGCGCGGGCGCAGCGGCAGGCCGGCGGTCTCGTCGTCGATGCGGCCCGCGGCCCCAGTCGCCGTGGCGG
>JBBSQG010000002.1:0-27530 GCA_038258125.1 Solirubrobacterales bacterium | reverse complement strand
GAGATGCTCGCCCGCAAGGACCCCGAGCTGGCCGCCGCCTACGAGCAGGAGCCCGCACCGGCCTGACGCGCCGGGCGGCGGCGCGGGCGGGCGGGCGGCGCGGGCGCCCGCGGCCCAAGCGCCCCCGTCGTATAGGGGCCGCGACTATGCGTTTCTTCGAGTACGAGGCCCGCGAGATCGTCAAGCGGGCCGGCATACCGGTCACGGACTTCGGCTTCACGACCGACGCCGCCGAGGCCCGCACGATCGCCGAGCGGATCGGCGGCCCGACCGTCATCAAGTCCCAGGTGCTGACCGGCGGCCGCATGAAGGCCGGCGGCGTGAAGTTCGCCGACACGCCCGAGGAAGCCGAGCAGCACGCGGCCGACATCCTCAAGCTGGAGATCAACGGGCACATGCCGCGCGGCGTGCTCGTCGACCCCAAGGCCGACGTCAAGCAGGAGTACTACGCGGGCGTCGTATGGGACGGGATCGCCAAGAAGCCGGTGATCCTCTTCAGCGACATGGGCGGCATCGACATCGAGCAGGTCGCCGAGGAGCACCCCGACCACGTCGGCCGGGTGCACATCTCCAACCTCATGCCGATCTCCGACCACAAGGCGAAGGAGTGCATCGCGCAGACCGGCGTGACCGGCAAGGCGCTGCAGCGGCTGACGCCGATCGTGCGCAGGCTCGCGCAGCTGTTCGTCGACAACGACATGGTGCTCGCCGAGATCAACCCGTTGTGCGAGATGAAGGACGGGACGTTCGTCGCGCTCGACGCCCATATGGACATGGAGTCTGAGGCCCGCGGACGCCACAAGAAGCTGCTCGCCGACCTCGGCGTCGGCGTCGACGAGACCCGGCTGGCCCGCGAGCCGACGGAGTTCGAGCTCGCCGGCGAGGAGGTCGACGGCTCCGACCATCGCGGCGTGGCCGGCAACGTGACGGAATTCGACGGCAACATCGGCCTCGTGATCGGTGCCGGCGGCGGCTCGCTGACGCTCTTCGACGCCGTCCGCGCGCACGGCGGCGAGCCCGCCAACTACTGCGAGATCGGCGGCAACCCGTCGGTCCAGAAGACCTGCGGCTTGGCCAAGCTCGTCCTCACCAAGCCCGGCGTGGACAAGATCGCGGTGATGATGTCGATCGTCTCCAACACGCGGGTGGACATCGTCGCGCGCGGCGTCATCAAGGCCTGCCTGGAGCTCGGCTACGACCCGGCCGAGAAGATCGCGATCTTCCGGATCCCCGGCGCGTGGGAGGAGGAAGGCTTCAAGATCCTCGCCAAGTACGGGATCGAGTACGCCGACCGGTCGGTCTCGATGCACGAGGCGGCGCGCCGTGCGGTCGCGAAGATCGCCGGCCCTGAGGCGGTCGCGTCATGAGCATCCTGATCGGCGCCGAGACGACGTTCATCGTCCAGGGCATCACCGGCCGCGAGGCCGTCAACCTCACGCGCGAGTGCCTCGACTACGGCGAGGGCGCGAGGATCGTCGGCGGCGTGACGCCGGGCCGCAAGGGCCGCGACGTGCATGGTGTGCCGGTCTGGGACACCGTCGAGCAGGCCGTCGAGGCGCACGGCGGACCGATCGACGGCTCGGTCGTCACCGTCCCTCCCGCGTTCACGAAGGACGCCGTCTTCGAGGCGCTGGAGAACGGGGTCAAGATCATCGTCATCGTCACCGAGCGCATCCCGCGCCGAGACGTCGCGCAGATGGTCGAGCTGGCGAACATGCGCGACGCGCGGATCATCGGCCCCAACTGCCTGGGCATCATCGTCCCCGAGGTCATCAAGATGGGCGGCATCGGCGGCCCGGCGAAGAACGCCGCGCAGGCCTACACACCCGGGCCGATCGGCGTCATCAGCCGCTCGGGCGGCATGACGACCGAGATGTCATCGACGCTGTCGGCGGCCGGCCTCGGCCAGTCGACCGCGGTCTCGATCGGCGGCGACGCGATCATCGGCTCGTCGTATGCCGAGCTGATGCCGCACTTCGAGGCCGACACGCACACCGAGGGGATCGTCATCTACACCGAGCCCGGTGGCCGCATGGAGGCCGAGCTGGCCAAGTGGGTGATCGACAACGACTGCCGGATGCCGATCGTCGCGTTCATGGCCGGCCGCTTCATGGACGAGATGCCGGGCATGAGCTTCGGCCACGCGGGCACGATCGTCGAGGGCAAGGAGGACACCGCGGCGGAGAAGATCGCCCGCCTGGCCGACGCCGGCATCGTCGTCGCCGAGGAGATCTCCGAGATCCCCGACATCATGAAGTCCAAGCTGCCCGCGCACGTCGAACACCTCAAGCCGCCCGGCGTCAGCACCCCGTCCTGGACCCGAGGAGAGTCGTCATGAGAACCGATGGGATCTTCATCGGCATCGAGGTCGACGACGAGGCGCTCGCCGGCGAGCCGGGGCTGGCCCATCACCTCGCCACCGTCTGCCCCGTCGACATCTACAAGGCCGTCGGCGACAGCGGCCTGGAGATCGTCGAGCGCAACGTCGACGAGTGCGTGCTGTGCAAGCTGTGCCTGGACCTCGCCCAGCTCGACGTCGGCGAGGACGCGGTGCGCGTGATCAAGCTCTACGACGGCGGCGCGACGCTCGAGTAGCCCCGGCGAGCGCCGGCTCGCCAGCCGCACCGCGGACCCGCATCGCGAGCAGGGCGATGTCGTCCTGATGGGGCACTGCGTCGCCGCAGAGCGTCGTTGTCAGGTGCTCGAGCGAGGCGATCAGATCGGCCGGCGCCGCGGCGACGGCGACGCGCAACTGCTGCATGCGGCTGTCGATGCCGTCGTCGCGACGCTCGACGAGACCGTCGGTGTACAGCAGCACGGCGTCGCCGGGCGCGAGCAGCAGCCGTTCCTGCGGGATCGTCGCGCCGACCGGCAACGCGCCCAGCGGTGTCGAGCGCGCGCCCGCGAGGAACTGCGAGGGCCCGTCCGCCGGCACATGCAGGATCGGCAGATGGCCGGCGCTGACGTAGCGCACCTCGCGCGTGCACGGGTCGAAGTCCATGTAGGCAAGCGTCGTGCTGAGGCCGACGCGCAGATGATCGACGAGCCCGTGCAGCTTGCCGACGACCTGCGCCGGCTCGAGCCCGTCGATGGCGTAGGCACGCAGCGCCGTGCGCAGCTGGCTCATCGTGGCCGCCGCCTCGATGCCGCGGCCGACGACGTCGCCGATGACGACGCCGACGCGGCCGTCGGGGAGCGGGATGACGTCGTACCAGTCGCCGCCGATCTCGGTCCGGCGAGTGCCCGGCAGGTAGCGTGCGGCGAGCTCGACACCGTCGACGGCGGGCAGCTGCGTGGTGAGCATGCTGCGCTGCAGCGTGTGCGCGACACGGCGCTCCTCGAGATCCTGCACCATGCCGATGAGGTACTGCGGCTCGCCGTCGTGGTCGCGGAACAGGCTCGCGCTGATCTCGACCCAGATCGCGTCGCCGCGTGCGTCGAGGTAGCGCTTCTCGAAGCGGAAGACCGGTGCGTCGCCGCTGATGACGATGTCGACCGCGTACTGCGTCATCGCCCGGTCGTCGGGGTGGGTGATGTCGGTCGGACGCAGCCGCATGAGCTCCTCGCGCGTGCGGCGTACCGTCTGGCAGTAGGCGTCGTTGACCTGCACGAAATGCCCGTTGAGGTCGAGCAGCGACACGCCGATCGGCGCCTGCTCGAACGCCACGCGGAAGCGCTCCTCGCTGGCGCGCAGCGCGGCCTCCGCACCGCGTTCTCGGGTCATGTCGCGGGCGATCGTCGCGTAGAAGTCGACCTCGCCGCCCGGTGTCGTGCGGGCGACGATGACCTGCGAGGTGGGGATCTCACGGCCGTCGCGGTGCAGGCGCCCGCCCTCGCCGCGCCAGACGCCGTCGCGCCGCGCGACGGCCAGGGCCTCGCGGTGCACGCGCTCGCGCGCCCAGGCGGGCGAGAACTCGCCGATCCGCCGGCCGGTGATGTCCTCGTCGGGATCCAGACCGATCATGCTGCGCCCGGCCGGGTTGATGTAGACGAGGTTGTTGTCGCCGTCGGCGATCGAGACCCAGTCGGAGGTCGCTTCGAGCACGGCGCCGTAGCGGCGCTCGAGCGCGTGCACGCGCAGGCGCTCGCCGACGTCGTCGTAGACGACGATCAGCACATCGCCGAGGCGGGATGCCGAGATCTCAAAGCGCGTCGAGAACGGCTTGCGCCCGTCAAGCCGGTCGGCGTAGCTGATCTGGGTGCGCAGCGGCGGACCGCCCTCCAACACCGCGACGAAGCTCGCAAACAGCGCAGGCGGAAACGCCGGGAGCGCGGCCTGGATGCGCAACCCGGTCAGGTCGTTCGGCGCGAGCCGGGCGATCTCGCCGGCGCGGCGGTTGGCGTACTCGAACACGAGGTCGACGATCGCGCCGCCGCCATCACGAACGGGGCTCAGCGCGACGGTCGCCTCGGGCAGTTCGTCCAGCGCCGCGAGGGAGCGCGCGATCGGCATGATGCCTATGTCTACCTGAGCGTCAGTCACGCTGCTCGGTCTGGGGAGCCAAAAGCGCATCCCCGGAGGCGGCGGAGCGCTCGCCGGGGGCCCTGCCGTACGACGCGCGCGCGAGGAACTCCGCTGCCGTCGCGGGCGTCGGGTGAGCGAACACCCGGATCAGCGCAGCGACGACCTGGGGGTCGAACTGCGTTCCCGCGCAGTCGCGCAACTCGGCGACGGCGGCCTCGGGCGACTGGGCACGGCGATAGGGACGCGTGGTCGTGATCGCGCTGAACGTGTCCGCCACGGACACGATTCGCGCCGCCAGCGGGATGCGCTCGCCGGCGGTGCCGTCGGGGTAGCCGCCGCCGTCCCAGCGCTCGTGCGACGCGCGGACGATGACGCCGACATCGGCCATGCTGCCGCCGACCTTGTCGAGCATCGCCTGGCCGTGGATCGTGTGCTGGCGCATGAGCACCCACTCCGCGTCGTCGAGCGGACCGGACTTGTTGACGATCTCCTTGGGCACCGCGATCTTGCCGACGTCGTGCAGCAGCGCGCCGAACTCGACGAGGCGCCGCTCCTCCTCCCCGAGCCCCATCTCGTCGGCGATCTGCAACGCGAGTGCGATGACGCCGTAGCTGTGCTCGCCGGTGTAGGCATCGTCGTCGCTGATGACTTCGCCGAGCAGCAGCGCGGTGCCCCGATAGGCCTTGCTCAGCTCGATCGCCTGGTCGATGCGCGCGGCCCGCTCGCGGGCGAAGATCGCCAGCAGCGCGGCGAGCGGCAGGACGAGCAGGAACGCCAGGGCCGCGTCCTGCGCGACGAGCGCCGCGAGCAGCCCGATCGGCGTCAGCAGGATGTCGACGAGGAAGACGAGGCCGGTCAGGCGCAGCTGCAGGCGCGGCGGGACCCCGAGCACGAGCCACTCGCGCGCCATCCCGGTCGCGGTGTCGCCGGCGAACTGCGCCCCGAGCGCCAGCAGGTACAGCGGCCAGTGGTCGAGCGCGGGCGTCGTCACGTCGCCGGCGACGAGCACGAGCGCAGGCCCGACGGCGAACCAGGCGTTGCCGATCGCCACCAGCAGGCGCTCGGGGTTGTGGTCGCGCACGACGTCGGGCAGGCGTCCAAGGATGAGCCCGGCCGCGACGACGAACGGTGCCCACGCCGGATCGACGACGAACAGCGCCGGGACGAGCACGAGCTGCAGCGGCGAGACGTAGCCGGCGCCGACATCGAACTCGACGCGCGATACGAGGGCCATCGCGGCGATCAGGGCCAGCACGACGGCGGCCGGCGGCGCCGTTGCGCCGGAGATCAGTGGCAGCAGGAGGGTGGCGACGACGAGGGCGACGGCGAACGCCGCCTCGACGATGGCCTCACGTCGCTCGGCGGGGTGGCGCCGGCGCTCGTTGCCCGTGACGACGAGCCGCTCGGCCGCCCCACTGAGCCTTGGCCGCGCACTCCTACGCAACCGCGATACGGCCGACTTCGTGTCGCGCACGCTCACCATCCAATCCTAGATGGACCACCGTCCAGATCACGCTGGACGGCCAATTCGGCAACTGTCGTACGTAGTTACCACCGCGACATGGCGATGAGCGCAGTGAGGCCAACGCCAAGGAGAGCGAAGGCGCAAGACCGGTCAATGAAGGAGAAGGTTCCGTGCCGCTCAGTCGTCTCAGTCGCCGTATCGCCACCGCCGCCCTGTCCGCCACGGTCGCGCTGGCGTTCGGCGCCGCCACTGCCAGTGCCGGCATGCTCGTCGCTACAGCTCAGGGCTGCGATGCGCAGACCATGGCCAATCCCTTCCTGCCGTGGCTCGACGCGGCCGACTACACCGCGCTGGGCGGCGGCGACTTCGAAGGCAGCGGCGACGGCTGGTCGCTGAGCGGCGGCGCCGCGATCGCCGGCGGCAACGAGCCCTACTACGTCGGCGCAGCCGGCGACACGCACTCGCTCAGCCTTCCCGCCGGCGCGTCGGCGACGAGCCCGACGATCTGCGTGGGGATCACCCACCCGTCGATCCGCTTCTTCGCCAAGCGCCGCAGTGGCGGGATGCTCTCGCTGTCCACGCTGCGCGTCGACGTGCTCTTCGAGACCGCCAACGGCACGGTCGCCTCGCTGCCAATCGGGCTGGTCCTCAACGGTGGCAGCTGGCAGCCCACGCTGCCGATGGTCGTGATCGCCAACCTCCTGCCGCTGCTGCCCGACGAGCAGACCCCGGTCGCCTTCCGCTACACCGCGCAGGGCGCCAACTGGTCGATCGACGACGCCTGGGTCGACCCCTACTCGCGCAAGTAGCCGCGGCGGCGCTGCGCGCGCACGAACGAGGTTCTGGAGCAGCTCCGACGGGTCGGCGAACAGCCGGCCCGTCAGCTGCTGCTGCGAGCGCGCCGCGTGCGGTTGCGCTCTTCCTGCTTCTCGACGACGTGGGCGATGAGCTTGAGGATCTGATCGACCCCGGTTGCCTTCGCCTGTCCGTAGGTGAAGGCCTCGCGCCAGTCGGCGATGTGGGCCTCCTTGGCCATGACGTTGAAGAACGCGCGCGGTATCTCGACGCGCACGCGGGCGTCCTCACCGATGCCCTTGGTGATGGCGATGTCGTCCGGCCCGCCGAGCTGGACGCGGTACATCTGCACGTCGCCGCGGCCGCGCAGCTCGACGGCGAAGACGAGCTTCAGCGGCGCGAGCGCGGGCACCTCCTCGAGGAAGCGCGTGACCGCGGTCTGGATGAGCGTCTTTGCGTCCTCGGCCATCGCGCAGACCCTAGTCGGTCGCTACGACAGCGGCTTCAGCGGCCCGCCGCGCACGCTCTCGGGCGTGTGCGAGGTGCAGCCGCTCTGGCAGCTGGTGCCGTGGTGCGTGGCGACGGCGACCGAACTCATCGCGAGCACGGCCAGCAGCGCGATCGGCAGGACACGTAGTCGAGTCATCCTTGACCCTTCTCTTTCTCGTCTAGATCTTGTTGCGGCGCAGCAGCGCGCGCCCGATGACCATCTTCTGGATCTCCGAGGTCCCCTCGCCGATCAGCAGAAGCGGCGCGTCGCGGTAGAGGCGCTCGATCTCGTACTCCTTGGAGTAGCCGTAGCCGCCGTGGATACGGAAGCTCTCCTCGACGCAGAAGCGGCCGGCCTCTGAGGCGAACAGCTTCGCCATCCCGGCCTCGAGCTCGGAGCTCTCGCCGGCGTCCTTCAGGCGGGCGGCCTTGCGCGTCAGCAGGCGGGCGGCCTCGATCTGCGTCGCCATGTCGGCGAGCTTGAACTGGATGACCTGGTGCTGGGCGATCGGCTTGCCGAAGGTCTTGCGCTCCTGGGAGTAGCGCAGCGCGAGCTCGAGCGCGCGCTGGGCGATGCCGACGCCGCGCGCGGCGACGTTGGCGCGGCCGACCTCGAGCGCGTCCATCATCTGCTGGAAGCCGCGGTTGAGGCCCGCGTCCTCGCCACCGAGGATGTTCTCGGCGGGGCACTTGTAGCCGTCGAAGACGAGCTCGGTCGACTCGACGCCCTTGTAGCCCATCTTCTTCAGCGGCGGCGGGACCGTGAAGCCCGCGTACTCGCCGGTGTTCACCGAGACGCCCGGCTCCTTCTCGCAGATGAAGCAGCTCATGCCCTTGTACGGCGGGTCGGCTTTGGGATCGGTCCGCACGAGCGTGAAGACGATCGTCGAGCGCAGGCCGTTGGTGACCCACATCTTCTGGCCGTTGATCTCGTAGTTGCCGTCGTCGAGCTTCTTCGCGGTCGACTTCAGCGCCTGGACGTCGGAGCCCATCTCGGGCTCGGACAGGCTGAACGCGGCGCGGCACTCGCCGGTCGCCATCTCAGGCAGGTACTTCTGCTTCTGCTCCTCGGTGCCGAACTTCATGAGCAGGTAGGAGCCGATGAAGTGCGTGTTGATGATCCCGGAGATCGAGATCCAGCCGCGTGAGAGCTCCTCGACGATCATGCAGTAGGTCGTCAGGTCCAGGCCCATGCCCCCGTACTCCTCGGGGATCGTGACGCCGAACAGCCCGAGCTCCTTCATCTGATCGACGATGTCCTGCGGGAACTCGTCCTCGTGGTCGTAATGCTCGGCTTTGGGCAGGATCTGCTCGTCGGCGAACTGACGGACCATCGCGATGATGTCCTTCTGCTCGTCGGTGTACTCGTCGTACGCGGGGGCTACGGCCATGGCTTCAGGTACTCCCAGGGTTCGGGATCGCGGCGCGGTTTGATGTGCAAGCCAGCTTACCGGCGCGCGGGCGACCGGCGCGTGGCGTGCGAGACTGCGCGCCGCGATGAGCAACTTCGCCCTCGACGTCGTGGAACGCGCACCCGCGCAGCGGCTGGCGATCGTCGCGCTCGCGAGCGACGGCGCGCGGCGCCAATGGACCTTCGGGGAGCTCGCGCGGGCCGCGCAGACGATGGCCGCGGTACTGCACTCGCGCGGGGTGCGGCGCGGCGACACGGTGCTGACCCTCATCGGCAACCAGCCCGACTGGGTGGCGGCGATGGTGGCCTGCTTTCGCCAGGGCTACGTCGTGCTGCCCTGCAACGAGCAGCTACGCGCGAAGGACCTGGCGCTGCGGCTGGCCGCCTGCCCGCCGGCCGCGGTCGTCTGCGACGGGCGCAACGAGGACGTGCTGCGCGAGGCGGGCTGGAGCGGGCCGACGCTCTTCGTGCCCGGGGTGGCGGACTGGCCTGCGGATCAGCCGCCGCCGCCCGCCGAGCTGTCGGCGCTCGATCCCTGCCTGATCACGTTCACGAGCGGCACGGCGGGCGAGCCGAAGGCCGTCGTGCACGCCCAGCGCTACCTCAGCGGCCAGCGCGTGCAGGCCGAGCACTGGCTCGCGCCGCAGCCGGGCGATCTGGTCTGGTGCACGGCAGCCAGCGGCTGGAGCAAGTCGGCGCGCAACGCCTTCATCGCGCCCTGGATCCGCGGCGCCGCGGCGCTGCTGCACGACGCGCGCTTCGACCCGGGCGAGCGGCTGGACCTGCTCGAGCGCGAGGGCGTCAACGTGCTGTGCATGGCACCGACGGAGTACCGCGTCATCGCCAAGCGCGCGACGCTGCGCCCGATCGCGTCGCTGCGCGGTCTGGTGGCGGCCGGCGAGGCGCTCACTCCGGAGGTGCTGCGGGCGTGGGAGGAGGCGACCGGGCTGCAGATCCGCGACGGCTACGGCCAGACGGAGACCGGCCAGCTGACCGGCATGCCGCCCGGCGAGGAGGTACGACCGGGCTCGATGGGCCGCGCCCTGCCGGGGGTCGCGCTGTCGATCGACGACGGCGAGCTCGTCGCCGACCCGACGAGCGTGCCGACGTTCTTTCTCGGCTACCAGGGCGCGGAAGGGATCGCGCCGCCCCCGTCCGGCGCGTGGCGGACCGGCGACCGCGTCACCCGCGACGAGGACGGCTACCTCTTCTTCGAGGGCCGCACCGACGACGTGATCATCTCCGCCGGCTACCGGATCGGCCCGTTCGAGGTCGAGTCGGCACTCGTCGAGCACGCGGCGGTCGCGGAGGCGGCCGTCGTCGCGGCACCGGATGACGAACGCGGCTCGATCGTGCGGGCGGTCGTCGTGCTGCGCGACGGGTTCACGGGTTCGGCCGACCTCGCGCGTGAGCTGCAGGACCACGTCAAAGGCCAGACCGCGCCCTACAAGTACCCGCGCCGCGTGGACTTCGCCGACGAGCTGCCGAAGACGGCGAGTGGCAAGGTCCGCCGCGCGCTCTTGCGCGGCGACTGATCTCAGGCGCGCGGCGCGGTGCCGCGCGACAGTTGCGCCGCGATCTCGGGAACGCTGTCGAGTTCGCCGATGGCCACGGCCATGACGAGCTCGTAGGCCGCGTCGTTCGTCAGCGTCAGGCGGATGCCGTTCATGCCGTAGAAGGCGATCGTTCCCGCGAGCGCCAAACGCTTGTTGCCGTCGACCAATGCGTGGTTGCGTGCGAGCGAGTGCAGCAGGGCAGCGGCCTTCTCGTGGATCCCGACGTAGGCGTCCTCGCCGAACGCGGTCGCCTGCGGACGGGCGAGCGCCGACTCCAGGAGGCCGTGGTCCCGCACGACGGGCGGGATCCCGAGGGCGCGTTCGGCGACGCGAAGCAGCGCGGGAAGATCGAGGAAGATCATTCGCCGAGGCGCTTGAGCGCCTCGGCGTAGCGCGGCAGCTCCTCGTCGAGCACCTGCTCGAGCAGGTCGCGCCGGCTGGTGCTGTCGATGTACTCGCGGATCGCTCCGCGAGCGACCTCCTGCATCGAACGTCCTTCCACGCGGGCGCGGGCGCGGAGCGCTTCGGTCTCGTCGTCGCTCAGTCGCAGTGTCATGGCCATGCTTCGGATGGTATCACCGACGATACCGCCTGCGGACGAAGGTTCCCGGATCAGCTCGACAGCGCCACGACCGCCTCTATCTCCACCTGCGCGCCCTTGGGCAGCGCCTTGACGCCGATCGCCACGCGTGCCGGGGGGTCGGCCTCGAAGAACGCGCCGTAGGCCTCGTTGACCGCGCCGAAGGCGCCCGCGAGGTCGGTCAGGTAGACCGTGCAGCGCACGGCGTCGTGCAGCGACGCGCCGGCGGCGGCGCAGACCGCCTCGAGGTTCTGTAGGCAGCGTGTCGCCTGCTCGGCCGGCGTGTCGCCGACGAGCTCGTTGGAGTCGGGATCGAGCGGGATCTGGCCCGAGCAGAACAGCAGCCCGCCAGCGCGGACGGCGTGGCTGTAGGGACCGATGGCGGCGGGCGCGCCGATCGCGGTGATGGGCTCGCGGTGCTGGGACACGGTGGCTTCGCGCTCCTCGCTCGGGGTTGGGCTGCGACGCCGGACGGTAGCGTGGCGTCGATGGCCAACGCGCTCGCCAGCGAGACCTCTCCCTACCTCCTACAACACCAGCACAACCCCGTCGACTGGCAGCCGTGGGGCGAGGGCGCGCTCGCCCGCGCGCGCGCCGAGGACCGCCCGCTGCTCGTCTCGATCGGCTACTCGGCCTGCCACTGGTGCCACGTCATGGAGCGCGAGTGCTTCGAGGACGAGGCGATCGCGGGGCTCATGAACGAGCACTTCGTCTGCGTCAAGGTCGATCGCGAGGAGCGCCCCGACGTCGATGCCATCTACATGGAGGCCGTGCAGGCGATGACCGGCGGCGGCGGCTGGCCGCTGAATGTCTTCATCACGCCTGAGCAGATCCCGTTCTACGCCGGCACATACTTCCCGCCCGAGCCCCGCCACGGGATGCCGAGCTGGCCGACCGTGCTGCGCGCCGTCGCCGAGGCGTGGGACACCAAGCGCGAGGAGATCCGTGCCCAGAACGAGGCGATGGCGGCGCGGCTGGCCGGCGCCGCCCGCCTGAAGCCGGCGGCCGGCCCGCTCGATGCCGCGATCCTCGATGCTGCCGTGGCCCAGCTGCGCGAGCGCTTCGACGCGATCGACGGCGGCTGGGGCGGCGCGCCGAAGTTCCCCGCCGCCTCGACCATCGAGTTCCTCCTGCGCCGCGGCGAGACCCAGATGTCGCTCTACACGCTGCGCTCGATGGCGTCGGGCGGGATCCACGACCAGATCGGCGGCGGCTTCGCCCGCTATGCGACCGACAGCAGCTGGACGGTGCCGCACTTCGAGAAGATGCTCTACGACAACGCGCTTCTGGCGCGCGCCTACCTGCACGGCTGGCAGGTCAGCGGCGGCGGGGCGGGTGGAGATCCGGTGCTCAAGCGCACCGTCGAGGAGACGCTCGACTGGGTCCTGCGCGAGATGACGGGGCCCGAGGGCGCGTTCTACAGCGCCTTGGACGCCGACTCCGAGGACGTCGAGGGGAAGTTCTATACGTGGTCGCTGAGCGAGCTGCGCACCGTCCTCGGCGAGGATGCGCAAGCGGCGATCAGGTGGTTCGGCGCCAGCGAGGCGGGCAACTTCGAGGGCGCGAACATCCTCGAGTCGCGCGGGCCCGAGCCGGAGCCCGCTGTGCGGGCGCGGATCCGCGCGACGCTCCTGTCAGTGCGCGACGAGCGCGTGTGGCCGGGCCTGGACGACAAGCGCCTGGCGGCCTGGAACGGGCTCATGATCGGTGCGCTGGCCGAGGCCGGCGCCGTGCTCGAGCGCGAGGACTACCTCGCCGCCGCAGGCCGCGCCGCCGGATTCGTGCTCGACGAGATGCGTGACGCTGACGGCCGCCTGCTGCGCACCTACAACACTGGCAAGGCGAAGCTCAACGCGTACCTGGAGGACCACGCCTTCATGCTCGAGGCGCTCGTGACGCTCTACGAGGCGACGTTCCAGCCGCGCTGGCTGCACGCCGCGCGCGAACTCGCCGACGACATCGTCGAGCGCTTTGGCGACGCCGAGCAGGGCGGCTTCTTTCAGACCTCGACCGACCACGAACAGCTCGTCGCCCGGCGCAAGGAGATCGACGATTCGCCGATCCCGTCGGGGCAGTCAAGCGCCGCGCTCGGGTTGCTGCGGCTCGCGGCGCTGACCGGCGAGGCGCGCTACGAGGAGGCCGCGGTCGGCGTCCTGCGGCTGTTCGGCGACCTGCTGGCGCGCGCACCGGCGGCGTTCGGCCATCTCCTGCAGGCGCTGGACTTCCACCTCTCCCCCATCCGCGAGGTCGCGCTCGTCGGAGCCGATACGCGCGCGCTGCAGCGCGTCGTGCGTGGCGCCCACCGGCCCGATGTCGTGCTCGCAGGCGGCGACGGCGAGGACGACGGCGGCGTGCCGCTGCTGGCCGGCCGCGCGGCTCGCGACGGGGTGGCGACCGCGTACGTCTGCGAGCGCTTCACCTGCGCCGCACCGGTGACCGACCCGCAGGCATTGGACGAGCTGCTGCGATCGGACACATAGCCGTCGTGCGCATGCGATAGAAGTCCGCCGATGGCATCCCTACTCACCGTCTTCGCCGGCCGCCGCGCCAAGTGGGTCGTCGCCGCGATCTGGGTGCTGGCGATCTTCGCGTCGTTCGCCGCCAACCTGCCAGGCAAGTTCAGCGATGCCGAGGAGAACGAGTCGACCTCGTTTCTGCCCGGCGACGCGGAGTCGACAAAGGCGCTGGAGGCGACGAAGCGCTTCCAGGGCGGCGAGCTCGCGCCGCTGGTCATCGTCTACCGCCGCAATGGCGGCCTGACTGCCGCCGACCAGCGCCGGATCAACGGCGACGTCAGCGCGTTGAACGAGCTGCGGTTGCGGTCGACGTCACCCTTTGCGCGCGAGGCGCAGTCGCCCGACGGCAGGTCGGCGATCGTCTCGGCGGCGATCACCGGCGACGGTGAGGCGGACACGATCCTCGACCCGGTCGACGCCGTGCGCGAGCGCGTCAGCGACCCAGGCGGCGGGTTGCAGGCGAAGGTCACCGGGCCGGCGGGCTACGCAGCCGACCAGATCAAGGTCTTCGAGGGCATCAACGGCGCCCTGCTCGGGGCCGGGCTGCTGCTCGTGCTCGTTCTGCTCGGGCTCATCTACCGCAGCCCGATCTTCCTGTGGATCCCACTGCTGGCGATCGTCTTCGCCGAGTTCGGCACGCGCGCGCTCGGCTACGGCCTGACCGAGGCCGGGGTGACCGTCAACGGCCAGTCCTCGTCGATCCTCTCGATCCTCGTGCTCGGCGTGGGCACCGACTATGCGCTGCTGCTCGTCGCCCGGTATCGCGAGGAGCTGCGCCGTCACGAGGACAAGCACGAGGCGATGGCGCTCGCCCTGCGCACCGCCGGGCCGGCGATCTTCGCGTCGGGCATGACCGTGATCGCCGCGCTGCTGTGTCTGGCGCTCGCCGAGGTCAACGGGACCTCCGGGCTGGGCCCGATCGGCGCGCTCGGCGTCGCGGTCGCGATGATCGCGATGCTCACGCTGCTGCCGGCGTGGCTGCTGATCTGGGGCCGGCGCGCGTTCTGGCCCCGGGTCCCGCATTTCGGCAGTGAGGGCGCTGACGAGACGAGCGGCACGTGGCGCCGCGTCGGTGATCGTGTGGCGCGCTCGCCGCGGCGGGTGTGGATCGGGACCGTCGCGCTGCTGCTCGTGCTGTCGGCCGGGCTGTTGAACTTCGACAACGGCCTGACGAGCGGCAACGGCTTCCGCGACGACGTCGAGGCCGTCGCCGGCCAGAAGCTGCTCGACAAGGGCTTCCCGAGCGGCGCCAACGCGCCGACGGACATAATCGTGCCCGATCCCGGCAAGGTCGCTGCCGTCCGCACCGCCGTCGCCAGGGCCCCCGGCGTCGACGAGGTGCGGCGGGTCAAGCGCGGAGCGGACGGCGTGCTGCTCGCCGCGGTGCTCGACCGCGACCCGTTCTCGACGGAGGCATTCGACCTCGTCCCGGGGATTCGCGAGGCGGCCAAGCGCGCCGGCGGCCAGGAGACGCTCGTGGGTGGTGGCACGGCGGTCGAGTACGACCTGCGCACGTCCGCCGCGCGCGACAACAAGGTGATCGTCCCGGTGGCCCTGCTCGTCGTGCTGCTGATCCTCGTCCTGCTGCTGCGCGCGCTCGTCGCGCCGCTGATGCTGATCGTCACCGTCGTGCTGTCCTTCGCGGCGTCGCTCGGCGTCGGCGCCGTCGTCTTCGACGTGATCTTCGGATTCCCGGGCAGCGACCCCTCGCTGCCGCTGTTCGCGTTCATCTTCCTCGTCGCCCTGGGGATCGACTACAACATCTTCCTCATGGCCCGCGTGCGCGAGGAGGCCCAGCGCCACGGCACGCGGGAAGGGATGCTGCGCGGCCTGGCGGTGACCGGCGCGGTCATCACCTCGGCCGGGATCGTGCTCGCGGGCGTGTTCGCGGTGCTCGGCGTCCTACCGCTCATCTTCCTCACGCAGATCGGCTTCGTCGTCGCGTTCGGCGTGCTGCTCGACACGTTCGTCGTGCGCTCCGTGCTCGTTCCCGCGCTGGCGTTCGAGATCGGCCCGAAGATCTGGCTGCCGTCCAAGCTCGCCCGCAAGGAGTAGCGCCGCAGCCCCTACGCCGCGTCGTCAAGCCGCTGCAGATCGGGCTCGTCGAGCACGAGCTCGGCGGCATCGACGTTCTCCTGCAGGTGCGCCAGCGAGGCCGTCCCGGGGATCGGCAGCATGACCGGCGAGCGGTGCAGCAGCCAGGCGAGCGCGACCTGGCCGGGCGTCGCGTCGTGCGCGCGGGCGATCTCGTGGACGAGACCGCCGGGCTTCGCCAGCTCGCCGGCGGCGAGCGGAAACCAGGGGAAGAAGCCCAGCCCGTCGCGCTCGCAGATCTCGAGCACGTCCTGCGAAGCGCGGTCGGTGAGGTTGTAGCGGTTCTGCACCGTCGCGACATCGACGATCGAGCGCGCCTCCTCGAGCTGCTCGACCGTGACGTTGGAGAGGCCGACGTGGCGGATCAGGCCGTCACCCTGCATCTCGGCCAGCGCCCCGACGGACTCCTCGTAGGGCACGTCGGGGTCGGGCGCGTGCAGCTGGTAGAGATCGATCCGCTCGACGCGCAGGTCGCGTAGCGAGCGCTCGCAGGCCGCGCGCAGGTGCTCGGGGCGCCCGTTGCGCGCCCACTCGCCGGGGCCGCTGCGCGTCAGGCCGCCCTTCGTGGCTATCAGCATGCCGTCGGGGTACGGATACAGCGCGTCGTGGATGAGCTGCTCGCTGAAGTGCGGCCCGTAGCTGTCGGCGGTGTCGATCAGGTTGATGCCCAGCGAGACGACGCGGCGCAGCAGCTCGAGCATCGCATCGCGGTCCTGCGGCGGTCCCCAGACGCCGGGGCCGACGATCCGCATCGCTCCGAAGCCGAGGCGATGGACCTCGAGGTCTCCGCCGATGGTCAGCGATCCGCCGGCGGCGACGGCGCTCACGTGCCGGCCTCCTCAGGGTCGGCCAGCGCTCCGTCGAAGCCGTTTCGCTTGTGGCTGCCGTCGCAGAACGGCTTGTTGGCCGACATGCCGCAGCGGCAGAGGAAGACGGCGTCGCGGTCGCCTCCGGCGACGGCGTGCCCGGTCGCGTCGTCGACGACCGACACCCCGCCCATCACCTTCAGCGGGCCGTTGTCGATGATCAGCACGGTCACGTCGGGCATGGCGAGGGATCTCCTTGGGTGGTGCGAACGAGCCGGGACGGCAGGCGGCCGACCGCGCGGGCGCGGCGGGCGCGAGCTACAGGATCGGAAGGTAGCGATCGAGCTCCCACTGGCTGACCTGGACCCGGTAGTCCTCCCACTCACGCCGCTTGATCTCGATGTAGCGGTTGAACATGTGCTCGCCGAGCGTCCGCAGGACAAGCTCGGACTCCGCGGTCAGCTCGATCGCCTCGCCGAGCGTCTCGGGCAGCTGCTCGATGCCGAGGCGGCGGCGGTCGTCGGGCGACAGGTGGTAGAGGTTCTTCTCCATCGGCTCGGGCAGCTCGTAGCCCTTCTCGATGCCCTCCAGCCCGGCATGCAGCAGCGCCGCGAACGTCAGGTACGGGTTGCAGGCGGGGTCCGGGCAGCGCAGCTCCATCCGCGTCGAAGCCTCCTTACCGGGGTGGTAGAGCGGCACGCGGACGAGCGCCGAGCGGTTGCGGCGGCTCCAGGCGACGTAGACGGGCGCCTCGAAGCCCGGCACGAGACGCTTGTAGGAGTTCACCCACTGGGCGAAGATCGAGGAGATCTCGCGCGCGTGCTTGAGCTGGCCGGCGATGAACGCCTTGCCGGTATCCGAGAGGAAGTACGGGTCGTCGGCGTCGAAGAACGCGTTCTTGCCGCCCTTGAACAGGCTCATGTGGGTGTGCATGCCCGAGCCGTTCTCACCGAACATCGGCTTGGGCATGAACGTCGCGTGCCAGCCGTACTTCATCGCGTATTCCTTGACCGTGATGCGGTAGGTCATGCAGTCATCGGCCATCTTCATGGCATCGGCGTAGCGCATGTCGATCTCGTGCTGGCTGGGGCCGACCTCGTGGTGGGTGTACTCCACGTGGATGCCGAGTTGCTCCAGCGCGAGCACGGTCTCGCGGCGCACGTCGGAGCCGGCGTCCAGCGTCGTGAGGTCGAAGTAGCCACCGTTGTCGAGCACCTCGGTGCCCTTGGAGTCGCGAAACAGGAAGTACTCCAGCTCGGGTCCGACGTTGAAGGTGTCAAAGCCCATCGAGCCGGCGCGCTTCAGCGCGCGGCGCAGGACGTGGCGCGGATCGCCCTCGTAGGGCGTGCGCTCGGGCGTCAGCACATCGCAGAACAGGCGCCCGACGCCCTGCTCCTCCGGGCGCCACGGCAGAATCGCGAACGTCGTGGGATCGGGCATCGCCAGCATGTCCGATTCCTCGATCGCATTGAAGCCGGTGATCGACGAACCGTCGAAGCCCATGCCGCTCTCGAACGCATCGTCGAGCTCGTCGCGGTTGATCGAGAACGACTTCAGCTGCCCGAGGATGTCGGTGAACCACAGCCGGATGAAGCGGATGTCGCGCTCGGCGACGATCGCCTTGACGTCGGCGGGCGTCTGGGGACGGTCGTCATTCATGCGCCGGAGCCTAGTGCTTCGACTGGCAAGTGGCGGGTCAATCGTTCCGGCGGCACCACTCGCTCGGCGACGGCTGTCGCGAGCATGCCGCTACGCCAGCCAGCGCCGCGCCCAGGCCTCGAGCTCGCGCACGGCGGGCGCCAGCGCGCGGCCCATCTCGGTGAGCTCGTACTCGACCCGCACGGGCCGGCCGGGCCGCACGTTACGGCTCACCACGCCGCGCGCTTCGAGCTCCTTCATGCGTTCGGACAGCAGTCGGTCCGACAACTGGGGCACGGCCTCGGCGATCTCGCAGAAGCGCAAGGTCTGGCGGTTGATGAGCACGCCGACGATCGCGCCGGTCCAGCGGCGCCCGATGAGCTCGATCGCCTCGTGGTACTTCGGACAGCAGCAGGGCCGGTCGTGCTGGGCGGTCGCGACGACGACGGTCCGCCGAGCCGTCGCGCGCGAGCGCGAGGTGGGCGGCGGACCATCCTCGGCAAAGCTCATCATGTCGGCCTTCGTCGGACTAGCGGATGCGGCCGGACGGGTCCACTAGGCGGCCCGCAGCGTTCGGGTGTCTTCCACGGAGCCGTCGACCGGCACGTCGCCGGCGACGTTGACCATCGCCGTGAAGCGCTCGAGCGCGACGTAGGCGATCGCCTCGAGGATCTGCTCATCCGACCAGCCGTGCTCGCGCGCCTCTTCGTGGAGGTGCATCGGCGGGCGCCCGGGGCTCTCGACAACCGCCTTCAGGTAGCGCAGCAGGGCGGCCGCGCGCTCGTCCTTGGAGGAGAACTCGCGCGCCAGCGCGACCTCGTCGAGCGCCAGACCGGCCTGACGTGCGGTGCGGTTGTGCAATGCGATGCCGGGCCGCGAGCCGTGATGCTGGGCGATCGCGAGCGAGATGCGCTCGAGCATCGGTACGTCGAGCTCACCGCGGCGCAGCTCAGAGCGAAAGCGCGCGTAGCCGCGCAGGGCGGCGGGCGAGCCGGCGAGGGCGCCGAGGAAGTTCGGCAATTGCCCACCGGTGGCGAGGGCACCACGCAGGACCGGGACCGAGCCCTCGGGCGCGGTGAGGTCGTCGTGGATGGGGAATCTGCTCATCGATGTCTTCATGGGGTGCCTTCTGGGGGGGAGATGGCGGTGAACGGCGTCGGTGCCGGTGCTGCTTACTTCGCGTAAGTGTAGGTCGCATCGCTCGCTCAGACAAGAGCGGGCTCACCAGTTCTACGGGCGCGCCTTAACGCCGGCTCAGGCGCGTGTGTGGATGTTGCGAAGAGTGCCCGCAGCGCAGCGCAGGCAATCGGCCCAAACGACTAGCGCGCGAGCACGGACGCGTCGGCGGTACCGACGGCGACGAGAATCAGCACGAGGCCCATGAGCAGCGCCCACATCGCGAGCCGGTCGGGGCGAGCGCCGACGCGCTCCATGGCGCGGCGCGGCGGGCGGCGTCGGTCGAGCTCGACGCTGGAACGGGGCACAGACGGCGCCGGGACGGTACGCCCGCGGATCTCGATCGTGCGACGGGCCGGCATCGCGGTGCCCTTGACGTGCGGACCACGTCGCGGCGCGATCGGCCGGCCGAACTCGCCATCGCCCTGGCGGCGGTCGCGGGTCTCGTGGCGAGGATCGGCGGTGCGATCGAGCGAGGCTCGCCGGTCGGCAAGGTCAGCCAGACGGCGCGCCTCATCGGTGCGCTCATGGACGTCACGGAGATGTTGTACGTCGGCCCACCAAGCTGGGGCCTCGCTGTGTCCCATGCGGTTTTTGACCCTCTTTCCCTGGAGGCCTACGGGGTGAGCTGACGGGCTCGCGCTGAAAGAGTCGCGCTACGCCGAATGCAACCGGCGATTCGCCCCAACGAATGGTTCCCCCGCTCCCCCCGCCCTTGCGGACCTGAGGATTCGGCGATCTGACGGCGGCATCGTAGCAGTGATCGATTTCCCTGCATATCCGCAGTGTTATGGATACATCGGACGGAATCACGCAGTTTGCGGGTTCCGCGGGCGGGCACGTTGGCATGCGGCGCCTCGCGGCGCGCGATGTGCAACCGCGCGTGGCACCTTCGGGGGTCTGTTTTGCCCCCAACCCGCCATGCGTCAGGTCCAGCTGCCCGAGCGGGCTGGCGCCACCGACCTTCGCCACGCGCACACCGCCCGCGGCAGGGAGATCAGCGCCCGGCGACCTCGGCGATGTAGTCGGCGACGTGCTTGGCGTCCTCGCCGTCGAGCAGCAGCGCGGGCATCTGGCCCACCCCGCGGGCGCGGCCCTGTTCGATCGCGTTGACCGTCAGCCCCGCGGTCGGCGCGAGCACGTCGAGGTCCGGGCCGACACGGCCGACGGCGTTGGCGTCCGAGAGCGTGTGGCACGTCGCGCACTTGCGGTTGAACAGCTCACGCCCCTCTTGGAGGTCGGCGCTGAGCTTCTCACCGCCGGGGCCGGCCGACGCCTGGTCGCCGAGCACGACGACTCCCGGAACGACGAGGCCGAACAGCACGATCGCCGCGACGATGGCGAACTCCGCGAAGTGCAGCCGCCTGGTGCGGCCGCGCTCGAGCGTGTCACGCACGCCGCGCGGGCCGCCGCGCATCGCGACGAGCACGACGCCGAGCCCGAGCGCGATGAAGAACGACAAGAAGAGCAGTGCTGCCATGCGGCGGGCAATCTACTCGACGCGGAGGCCAGAGCGCGTCAACGTCGGCGCCCCGCGCCGAAGTTCATGACCGGCGGAGCGACGGCGCGGAAGTCGTCGGTACCCGTCACGGCGACTGCCGGCAACTCCTCCGGTTCCTGCATTGCGGCCTGGCGAGCGAGCTCGAGCGCGTGGGCACCGCCGACGAGGTCGGTGGTCAGGGAGAAGTCCTTGACCTGCGCCGCGACACGATCGCCGACCTCCAGCCGGATCAACTCGCGCGCGACGACGTTGATCGCTCCGCCCGCCGAAGCATGGCGCTCCAAACGACCCTCGACGACGACGAGCGGCTCGGTGCGCACGGTCAGCCGCGCGCGTTCGTAGAGCTGGGGCGAGACGATGATGTTGACCGTGCCGTGCTCGTCCTCGAGCAGCAGGAACGTGATGCCCTTGGCCGTGCCGGGGCGCTGTCGCGCGATGACGAGGCCACCGATCCGCACCCGCTCGCCGTGACCGAGGCATTCGAGCGCGTCGATGTCGACCGCGCCGGCCGCCTGAAGGCGCGGACGCAGCAGCGCGATCGGGTGTGTTGCGGCGGTCAGCCCGGTGGTCGCGTAGTCGGCGACCATCTCCTCCCAGACCGACAGCGGCGTCAGTGCCGGCGGGGCGGGCCGGTCGAGCGCCAGCGCGGGCTGGACGCCCTCCCGCCCGCGGGTCTTCACGCCTGGGGCGGCCACCCCGAGCTGCCACAGCGCGACGCGGCGGTCGCCGCCGGCAAGGCCGTCGCAGGCGCCCGACCAGGCGAGCTTCTCGAGCGCCCGGCGCCCGGCGCCCGCGCGCGAGGCGAGGTCCTCCAGCGAACGAAACCGACCGCCGGCGCGGCGTGCCACGACCAGCGCCGTGACCTCCTCACGGTGCACGCCGAGCACGTAGCCGAGACCGACCTGGACCGCTCCATCAGCCGTCACCGTGCAGCCGACCTCGCTGGCGTTGACCTCCGGCGCCAGGACGCCGATCCCGCGCCGCTGCGCCTCGTGGACGAGCGCGTCGGGCGGATAGAAGCCCATCGGCTGCTCGTCGAGCAGCGCGCAGAGAAACTCCGGCCCGTAGTGCACGCGCAGCCACGTCGACTGGTAGGCGAGCAGGCCGAAGGCGGCGCCGTGGGCCTTGGGGAAGCCGAAGCCCGAGAAGCCGGCGACCATCGAGAAGACCTCCTCGGCGCGCTCTGAGCTGACGTCGGGGTGCTTGGCCAGCGCGCCTTCGACGAAGCGCTGGTGGTAGGCCTCCAGCGCCTCGGCCGAGCGCTTGCGGCTCATCGCGCGGCGTAGCCCCTCGGCCTCCCCGACACTGAAGCCGGCGAATGCCTGCGCGACCTCGAGCACCTGATCTTGGAAGATGATCGTCCCGAGCGTGTCGCGCAGCGGCGGCTCGAGCGACGGATGCAGGAAGGGAACCTCGAAGGACGGGTCGGCGCGCAGCCGCTGGCGGCGCTCGATGTACGGGTTGACCGCGCCGCCGACGATCGGCCCTGGGCGGACGATCGCGACCTGGATCGTGATGTCGTCGAGCGTCTCCGGGCGCGTGCGCCGCAGCGAGCCCATCTGCGCGCGCGACTCGATCTGGAAGACGCCGGTCGTCTCGGCGTTCTGGATGCAGTCATACGTCGCCGGGTCGTCGAACGGGATGCGGCTGAGGTCGATCAGCTCACCGCGGCGGCGCGCGATGTGATCGACGCAGCGCTCGACGGCCGACAGCATCCCGAGCCCGAGCAGGTCGATCTTCAGAAAGCCCGCGTCGGCACAGGAGTCCTTGTCCCATTGGGCGAGTTGGCGGCCCTCCATCGCGGCCGGCACAAGCGGCACGCAGTCGACGAGCGGGCGCGTCGCGACGATCATCCCGCCCGAGTGCTGCGAGAGATGGCGCGGCAGGCCGTAGGCCTCGTCGGCGAGCCGCACGAGCCACGCCCAGCGGCCGGTCTGCCTGCCCTCGCCAAGCGCGCTGTCGATGTCGCGGTCGACGTCGCGCGAGGACCAGCCTTCGCTGCCGCGCGCCACCCGCTCGATCTCCCCCGGCGGGAGGCCGAGCGCCTTGCCGATCTCGCGGATCGCGCCGCGCGCGCGATACGTCGGGAAGGCCGCGACGAGCGCCGAGCGCTCGCGCCCGTAGCGCTCGTGCACGCGCGGGATGAGGACCTCGCGGATATCGCGCGGGAAGTCGAGGTCGATGTCCGGCAGGGCGGTGAGCTCCTCGTTGAGGAAGCGCCCGAGCAGGAGCTTGTTGGCAATCGGGTCGACGTGGCTGAGCCCGGTCAGGTGGCAGACGATCGAGGAGACGCTCGATCCGCGCCCGCGGCCGGGCGGCAGCAGCGAGCGGGGGTTCGTCGCCGCGCCTTCCCCCCCACGGCCGCGCACCTCGACGGCGACCTCGCGGGCGAGCTCGAGCAGGTCGCGATGCAGCAGGAAGAAGCCGGCCAGGCCGAGCTCCTCGATGACTCGCAGCTCCTCCTCCAGGCGAGCCTTGGCCTCCGCGTGGTGGGAGCTGCCGCGCGGATAGCGCTCGTCGAAGCGCGCCGAGCAGACCTCGGCGAGCGCGCGCCCAGCGGACGCGTCCTCGGCGCCGGGGTAGCGGTAGCCGAGGTCGCTGGACAGGTCGAAGGTCAGCGTCTCGGCCAGGAGCTGAGTCTCGGCGACCGCCTCAGGATGATCGGAGAAGCGTGCCGCCATCGCCTGCGGGGTGCTCAGCACGTGGGCGTGGTTGCCGCGCCGCAGCGGCTCGGAGGCGTCGAGCGTCGTGTGCTCGCGGATCGCCACGAAGACGTCCTGCAGGCGGGCGCGCGCCTGCGAATGCGCATGGACGTTGCCCGTCGCGACGGTTGGGACGCCCAGCCGCGCGGCAAGCCCGGACAAGCCGCGGTTCAGCGCCCGGTCGTGGCGGGCGAGCGGGCGCTGCAGCTCGACGCGCAGGGCGTCGAGGCCGAAGATCTGAAGCAGACGGCGCATCGTCGGCTCGTCGCGGACGCCGCTGCGCGCGCAGCCACTGAGGCAGACGAGCACTGCGTGGTGAGCCTCGACATCGTCGAGCGAGACGGCCGGCTCGCTGCGGTCGCGCTGCGGCCCCTCCCTCGTGTGCGCGTGGGCGCGCGTCAGCAGCCGGCAGAGATTGCGCCAGCCCGTCGCGTCGCGGACCAGCAGCGTGAGGTGGCGGCCGTCGTCGAGCGTGACCTCCGCGCCATGGATCGCCCTCAAGCCCAGCGAGCGCGCAGCCTGAGCGAACTCCATCGAGCCCGAGAGCGAGTCGTGGTCAGTGAGCGCGAGCGCGCTGTAACCACGCTTGAGCGCCGCCGCCACGAGCTCCTCGGGCTGGGAGGCGCCGTCGAGGAAGGAATAGGCGGAGTGGCAGTGCAGCTCGACGTACATACGAACAGATGTTCGCATATGGAGAGGACGGAGTCCTCGGCTTCGACGGCAGCTCAAGACGGAGGCATCGCCGCCCGCGCGCCGGCACCTGGAAACGACATCGGGCCGGACCGACCCTGCCCGCAGGTGTGCTCTGGACGTTCATACGACGCTCCCGGCACCACCGGCTCGATCACCCGTCCAGGCTCGGGCGCATGCGAGAGGGCAACCCCCGCGACGCGCCGATCGTCGGGACATGCCCAGATTCGCGCCTATTCTCGCCCTCGCGCTGCTGACGCTCGCCGTCATCTCGCCCGCCGTCGCCTCCGCCGCCGACCCGGTTCTCGATGTCGAGGAGCGGGCGTTCTGCACCCAGATCAACCAGTACCGCGTGCAGAACGGGCGCGCGCCACTGCAGCTGTCGGTCTCGCTCACGAACGCGTCGGAGTGGATGAGCACCGACCTGGCGACGAACAACTACTTCAGCCACACCGACAGCCTCGGCCGCACCTTCGTGCCGCGGTTGGCCGCCTTCGGCTACGGCTTCAACACCTACAAGGCGGAGAACATCGCCGCCGGGAACGCGACGGCCGCCGGGACCTTCAACCAGTGGCGCAACTCCGCCGGCCACAACACGAACATGCTCAACGCGGCCTACAAGGTCATCGGCATCGGCCGCGCGTACAGCGCGAGCTCGACGTACAAGTGGTACTGGACCACGAACTTCGGCGGTTACGCCGATCGCACGATTCCCTGCTGAGCCCGCGCGCCGCGCGCACGCCTCACCGAAGCTGACGGGGGAGGGGGCTGCCCAGGGCACCCCGCAAGAACCTGGTCGGCCCCTCTCCTCAGCCCCCACCCCCACCCCCCGCCCCAGCCCCAGCCCTCCGGCGTCGCAGCCATCGGCGCCGGAGGGCTGCCTCGTTCAGGCCCGAACGCAATCGATCCGCGGCTCCCACAGGCCGGCCGGCGGGCGCGAGGCGGCGGCGATCAGGGTGCTGCGGTCGTCGGCGTGCTCCAAGTCGACGCCGAGCCGGACGCCGAGCGCGATGCCGGCTCCGCCACCCCCGGACGTGCCGGCGGTGCGGTAGGTGCGCACGTCGAGCTGGGCCTGGTCGCCGATCGCGGCGCCAAGCGCCCCGATCGCGCCGGCGCTCGCCGGACCGCGCCGAAACCGCGCCCACGCCGCGGCAGCGACGGGATCGCGCAGGTCCAGCCGGGCGCCGAGCTCCCAGCGGCGCCCGCGCAGGCTGCCGGAGAATCCTCCCGCACGGGCGGTCGCCTCACGCAGCGTGCTCGTCGCCCTGAGCGGCAGCATCGCGCCGAGGGAGCCGCTGCCCGTCGCGGAGACCGACAGCGCGATCGGGCGACGCTCGCGGTCGAGCGTCAGCCCGAAGGTCGCGCTGCCGTTGACGGCTCCCGCCGGGCCGGCGAGCCCGACGCTGAGGGCGCCCCAGCCGTTGCGGCCGGCGTCGAGCGTGAGCGTCACGTTGCCGCTGCTGCGATCGCGCCGGTAGCCGATCATCGTGCCGGCGAGGCCTTCGAGCGCCAGCCCCGCCGCCGAGCTGCCGATACCGACATTGCCGAGGGCGCGAACGCCGCCCTGCTTGAACTCCTCGCGTGGCTCCGACGGCGCGACGCCGGCGCGGATCGCCCGCATCAGCGCGTCGGCTTGGCGCTCGTCCTGGGCAACGTAGGTCTTGCCCGTGGTCCCCACGAGCTGGGCGGCGACGCGGGCCTCGTCGACGGCACCGATCGCGCGGCCCCTGATCGTGATGCGAGCGCCGCCGCCGAAGCCGCTCTCCAGCCCCAGGCCGCGGGTCTTCGCGACCGTCAGGCGGACGGTCCCGTCGGACATGCGCTCGCGCAGCACGTACGTGTCGCGATCAAAGCGCAAGAGCACGACCGTGACGGCGACGTGGCTGGCATCGCGGGTCGTCGCGACGGAGCACGGCTTGGACCGCCACTCGGGGCAGCGGCCGCCGCCGACGAGGCACAACGCGTGGCGAAACTGCCCGGCGACGGCGTTGACGATGCCGGGCGCACCGACCGCCGCCGATGCCAGCGCAGCGCCGAAGACGATCGCCAGCACCGCGACGATCGCCACGTAGTCGACGGTCGCCTGACCCCGCTCGGAGCGCATGGCAGCAAGCCTGCCGAGCTCGATGTGACAGCGCTACGCGCGTTTGCGCAGAAAGAACCCCAGGTTTGTGCCGGTCGTCGCGCGCGAGCCCGAAGTACGCACGTAGCGCCGGCCGCTGCGGCTCTCGTCAGCGGCCACCACGCGCTCGAGCAGCAGCGTCTGGGCGAGCCCGACGAGCAGGCAGCCGAGCGTGATCCGCAGTCCGGCATCCCAGCCAGCGGCGCCGATCCCGAGCTCTCCGGGCACGACGAACAGCGCGGTCAGCACGACGACGACGAGCGGCGGCTTCCACAGCGCGGTTGGCTCGCCGGTCAGCGGCGTGCCGGGTGCCACCTCCTCGGCGGCGTGCAGCCAGCGGCGCACGAAGTGCGGTCCGGCGACGCCGAGCACGACGGCGACGAAGATGAGCTGGAATGCCGTGCTGGCGGCGCGCTCGGTCGCCGCGGGCGCAAACGCGATCAGCAGCACGCTGCCCAGTGCGCCGGAGAGGGCGAGCACGGCGCCCTCCAGGCGCAGGCGCTCGCGGTAGGTGGGCGGCGACGATGTGGTGGAGGACGGATCCATCTATCCGGAGAGTACGGTCGGGGTGACGTAGGCGATCATGTGACGGCTACTGGCGAAACCAGCGCTGCTGCTCGAGTTCGCGAAAGACGACGACATTACGCCCACAGGTCGTGACGACCTCCCAGTAGCGCCGCCGCAACGGCTCGTCGGTCCACCAGCGATCCTCGATCAGCCAGCTCTCGCGGACCGCGTCGCCGGCGCGCCCGTCGACCTCCAGCGGCCGGCCGGCGTCGTCGGCGCGCACCAGCACGGGGCGTGGCTCGCCGATCCGCCGCGGGCCGGGGCTCATGATCTGTTGCCAGGCGGGCGGGAGTGAATCGGGCGCGACTCGAACGGGGTCAGCACAACGCGCCGCTCGGGCACGCGCGAGTCGGGGTCGATCTCCAGGATGCGCAGCGCGGCATCGGGCCCGGCGGCGGCGCGGGCCTGGCGGACGGCCTCGTTCAGGCGCTCGCCGCGCTGCGCGGCGCCGTCGTCGAACAGCGCGTGTCCGTCGCTGTGCGGCGGGCCGAAGCGGTCGACCGTCAGCTCGAGTGTCTCGGCGGGGGCGGGCAGCAGCATCAGGCGGTTGGCGAGCACCATCCGCATCCGCTCCCCGTCGGCGAGGGCCTCGCGAAAGACGACGCGCTCGCGCCACGTGCCGCCCTCGACGAGCCGCGCCGCGAGCACGACCGCCCGCAGCGTGCGCCCGCGCCGCTCACGGCGCGCGAGGAGACGGTCGACGAGCAGCCCGAGCGCGCGGCCGAGCTGCTCGCCCGAGCCCGATTCGGGCAGCTCGAGCTCCTCGCGCAGCAACTCGCCCGGCTGGCGTGGCCGCAGCGGCGAGTCCTGCCCGCAGGCGAGGTCGTGGGCGAGCAGCCCGGGACGGCCGAAGCGGTCGGCGACCGCGCCGCGCGGCAGGGCGGCGAGGTCGCCGAGGCGGGCGATCCCGAGCCGCGCGCGCCGCGCGACGGGCGCCCCGGGCTCCGCGCGGCGGCG
>JBBSQG010000001.1:0-35571 GCA_038258125.1 Solirubrobacterales bacterium | reverse complement strand
GGATACGGCTAGCGCGGTTCGGCCGACGGGTGCGTCGCGCTCGACCCGCGCGCCGCCGCCGCCGCCTCGCCGCTGCCGCCGCCGCTCACCCGCCCCCCCCCCCCCCCCCCCCCGGCGCCCCCCCCCCCCCCCACGGCGAGGCTCTCCTCCAGGATGCGATCGGCCTCCAGCTCTTCGAAGCGGCGCAGCGCCGACCGCAACCGCGTCGGCGATGACGGGCCGCTGCCGCGCTCGCGGGCGATCGATATCGCCGACGAGACGTTGTGGGTCTCCTCGAAGGCCTGGCGCAGTGCCTCGATCTCGGCCAGGTCGAACTGGCGATGGCCGCCGGCCGTGCGGCGCGGGGTTGGATATCCGAACCGGCGTTCCCAGGACCGCAACGTGTTCGGGCTGACGCCCAACATGGCCGCGGCGGCGTGGGTGCGTAAGACGCTCAATGGGTTCTCGCTCGAGGTCCGTCGCACGCCCCGTGGTCGAGACGAACCGGGATCGATGTCCAAAGGTTACGGAACATCGGCCCCGAAGTCCTCAGGACAGGACGAGCAGCGCGGCGCGCGGCGATCCACACGGACCGATCCGCGCCCAGAAGCGCACGCCGAACTCCTGCCGCGGCCGCACCACGGTGACGCAGGGCTCGCTGGAGCCGCTCGCGACGTCGACGAGCAGGGCGAGCAGGTTGTCCGCGCTGGGCGCGTTGGCGTCGGCCGGGACGAGGAACTCGGCGATGTGCTTGTTGACCGCGTCCGTCTCGTCGACGCCGAACAGCTGCTCGGCGGTCGCCGACAGCGCGCAGACCGAAAGGGTGTTGTCGACCACGAGGAACGCCTCGTCGGCGCGCGGCGCGAGGTCGATGTCGGCCTGCAGGATCAGCCCGAGCCCGCAGTGGCCGCACACCCGCGAGGGCTGCGGCGCCGCGGCGCGCTCAGGACGCTGGCAGCAATGCCCGCAGAACGAGACGAGCTCGTGACCGCGCTCGTCGACGTCGGCCGGCCGCAGTGCATGCAGGCGGCGGGTCACCGCTGTGCCTCGCGGCGCTCGCGATCGGCATCGGGCAGCGCTAGCGGAGCGCCGCGGCGCTCGACGACGGGCCGGCGGTCGTCGACGAGGGCGAGCAGCTGACGGTGGGCGCTGAACGGGGCGTCGGGGAGGATCCGGGTGCCGGTCGTGTGTACGCGCGCCCCATGGTGAGCGCTGCGAAACAGCGCCATCGGCACCGGTCCTGCAGTCGCGCGGACACGGTAGGCCCAGAGCGCGACATCGTCGTCGGGAAGATGACCGCCGGCTATCACGACCGCGTCGGGCGCCAGCGAGCCGACGACGTCGGCCAAGCCCGAGACGCTGCCGACGGGCAGCGCCATCACGCGAGCGCCCGAGCGCCCGCAGAACAGCTCGAACGCGCGCACCGACAGCGCGTCGGGATCGAGCTCGTTGCGGGTCGCGTCGCCGACGAGGATCGCGAGGCGGCGGACGGGCGGTGGTGCCAGACGCTGGGCGCGGCGCAGCCAGCCATTGGCCCAGCGCGCGGCGAACGCCCACGGCGCGCTCTCGATCCCGAAGCGTCGGCCGAGCTCGTCGAGCGACGGCAGCAGGACCTCTTCGACCGAGCGCTCGACCGAGCGCAGTGCCAGCGCGGACTCCATCGCGGCGTCGGCCCGATCGAGCTCGAAGCCGGCGAGCGCGCCGACGAGCGTATGCGTGTCGGTGCTCAACGCCTCGCGGGCGCGGCTGACCGCCGACGAGATCGAGAGCCCCTGCTGGAGGGCGTCGCGGAGGGCCGCGACCTCCCCGTGCGTGTACAGACGGTGGCGCCCGGCCGACCGCTGTGGCTTCGGGTATCCGAATCGCCGCTCCCACGCGCGCAGCGTGTTCGGGCTGACGTGCAGCAGCGCCGCTGCTTCGCTCGTCTTGAGGGTCCGCACGTCGCCATCATCCGCGCTGGCCTCGCACGATGCAAACGGCGCCGATGGGAATTGCACACCTTTGACCGCCCCAATGTCGTCCTCTCGTCGCCTGCAGGCGCAATCTGATCCGGGCCGAGGTCGAGCCGACCGCGCTGGCGCTGCCGGGTGCATGTTCTGCGCGCGTGGCGCAGGCATGTCGCGCCGGCGAACGCAAGACCGAATTGCGCGACCACGGCTTTGTTCAACCTGCGTGGCGCGATCTCGTGCACTTTGGGCGGGGAGACCGCCTGCCCCCAGGACGGTTTGGCCAACCTCGCTTCTAGGTGCCAGATCGAAGGGCTACGTTAGGCATCGTCTACCAAACCACCGCTCCGGAGGTTCCACATGTCGCAGCTCAAGTATCGCGCGTACCCGCTGCTGATCGCCACCGTCACCATCCTGGCCACCACCGGCGCAGCGTTCCGGGTCAACTGACATGCCCGCTCTCAAGTACCGCGCCTACACCGCCCTGATCGCCACCGTCACCATCTTGGCTACCACCGGCGGTGCGTTCCGGGTCAACTGACGTGCTCGAAGTCGAGCATCGGCCGGCCGCCGCCGATCGCGCCGCTACGCGTCGACTGACGCGGAGCGGCCCGCCGGCTGGAGCGGCCAACCGAGCAGCTGGGCGGCGGGCGGTAGCGTTTCGGGCGTGAATCGCGCGCCGCGCGCTGCGCAGCCGAGGATCGCCGTGATCGCGGCGATCGTGATCCTGCTCGCGGCCGCACCCGCCCTGCTGACCTCCTCGCTGGCGGAGCTCTATGACCCGTTGACGCTCGCGCTCGCCGTCGGCGCCTGTGTCAGCGTCCTGTTCGCGTCCGTCTGGGAGGGCGCGATCGACATCTCGGCGGCGTTTGTCTGCTTCATGCTCGCGGTCGCGTTCATCGGTCCGGTGGGCGCGTTTGCCATCGCGGTCGTCGCTGAGCTCGTGACGTTCGGCGCCCGCCGCCTGCGCCAGCAGGCGCGGCCCTACCGCACGCGGGCGCTGCCGATCAACCTCGCGGCGTCCGCCGTTCCCAACATGCTCGCGGCGCTGCTCTACGGCCATCTCGTCGGAACGCTGCGCGAGGGCAGGATCGGCGACCTGGCGCTCCTGGCGCTCGTCGCGGTCGGCTTTCTCATCCTGAACTTCGTCCTGCTGAGCGGCCTCGTCGTGGTGCTCGACGGAGGCCGTGTGCGCGAGGCGGTGCAACCGCCGCGGGAGCTGTTGCCGTCGCTCGTGCTGACGGTCGCGCTGACCGTGTCGATCGCGGGCGTGTTCGCCGAGTTCGGCCTTGCCGCCGGCGCCTTTCTCGTGCTGATCATCGTCGCCTTCACCTACATGTCGCGGCTGGTCGTCATCGCCCGCGAGCGCACCGAGCAATACGCGGCGATGTCGTGGGGCGTGCTGTCCTCGCTCGTGCGCGCGCTCGATCGACGCGACAGCCGCACCGCGCGGCACAGCGCCGCCGTGGCCGCATTCGCGCGCGACATCGCGCTCGAATGCGGGATGACCAAGCGCGAGGTCGAGCTCGCGCACACCGCCGGGCTGCTGCACGACATCGGCCGCTTCGCGCTGCCCGACCGGGTGATGGAACGCCACGGCACGCTGATTCAGGACGACTGGGTGGCGATCCATCAGCACCCCGACCTGGGCGCCGAACTGCTGCGCGACCTCGGCGTCTACGGCCCCGTGGCGGAGATCGTCCGCACCCACCACGAGCGCATCGACGGGCGTGGCTACCCGCGTCGGCTCAAGGGCGACGAGATCCCCGCAATCGCGCGCATCGTCGCCGTCGCCGAGGTCTATGACACGTTGACGACGCAGGACACCTACCGCGACCGGATGACGTCCTTCCAGGCGATGACCGAGCTGCGTCGCGTCGCCGGGGGCCAACTCGACGAGCGCTACGTCGAGGCGCTCGCATCGCTGCTGGCCGGCCGCGGGATGGATTACCGCCACGCCGACCTCGCCGACTTCGATCGCGAGCTCGCGATCGAGAGCCGGATCGCCGACTCCGTCGCGATGGACCCGGCCGACGGCTCAAGCGCAGTCGGAGCGGGGGCCGCCAAGCCGGCAGACGAGTAGTCGCACGACCGGCGCGACGACGGCCCCGCTCGTCGCGCGGCAACCGCCCCCCAACAAATCTCGCGACCGCGGGCGTCGCGACACGCGGCGGACTCTACGATCCGCTCGTGCGGCCCCTTGGCAACGCAACGCTCGCCCGCATCGGCATCCTCGTCGTGGCCTGCACCGCGCCGTTGGCAGGTTGCACGCAGAAGCCCGACCCGGTGCCCAGCGCATGCTTCGCCGAGCCCGCCGCGCTGCTGGCGGCGCTGCGCCAGGCGCCCGCCGCGGTGGCACTCGCGGACGGCACGCGCCTCTCGCGCTGCGTCAGCGCCGCGCGCACCGACGGGGACCTGCAGTCGCTCGGCCTGTCACTCGGCGGCGCCGCCGACGCGCTGCGCGTCCGGGCCGGCACTGAGCCGGGCGCGGCGCTGCAGCTCGGCTACCTCGCGGGCGCGGTGCAGGCCGGAGCGCAGTGCGCCAGCGGCGGGATCGCCGACCAGCTCGCGCGGCGCGTGGGCCAGCTCGCTGCCCTCCAGGACGGTGGGCGCCCGGCCGCCGCGGCGGCACTGCGGCGCGGGCAGCGCGCGGGCGAGCGCGGCGGATGAAGCTGCGCCTGTACCACCACCGCGACGGGGCACGGATCGCCTACCGCGAGGCGGGCGTCGGACCCGGTCTCTGCCTCATGCACAGCGCGGCGCTCTCGCACCGCGAGTTCGCACCCATCGTGGAGCACCTCACCGACCGCTTCCGCCTCGTGCTGCCCGACCTTCCGCTGCACGGAGATTCGGAGGACCGCCCGCGTCATCCGTACACGCTGGACTGGCTGGCCGAGGTCATGGCCGCCTTCTGCCGCGAGACGTGCGGTGCCCACCCGCTCGTCGGCGGCCACGGTGCGGGCGCGGAGATCCTTCTGCGCGCCGTCGTGACTGGCCAGCTGGCGCCCGCCCGCATGGTGCTGATGCCCAACCGCCTGCACTGCTCGCCGACGCGCTCGCGGTTGCCCGTGCCGCTGCGCGCGATCGCCCCCGCGGCATCGCTGCCGGGCCTCGACCGCGCCGCCTCGCGGGCCGTGCGCTTCGCCTACCGGCCAGAGCTGGGTATGAAGCTCACGGCGCGCGGCAACCCGGCCGCGCGCGACCTGCTGCGCCATGCCACGGCCGACGTCGCCGGCAACGCCAACCTCGCCCGCTCGTGGTCGCGCTGGGTACGGCGCTGGCCGGCGGGGGCGCAGCACGATCTGCTGGAGGCCTACCCGCGGATCGCGGCGCCGGTCCTGCTGCTGTGGGCCGACCGCGACCGCTACCACCCGCTGGCCGGCGCCGAGGAGGCGCTCGAGCACCTGCCCGACGGGCAGCTGCGCGTTCTGCCCGGGACCGGGTTTCTCATCGGCTACGACGACCCCGTCGGGGTCGCGCGCGAGCTCACGGCGTTCTGCCTGTGACGGCGGGCCGGGGACCAGGCCCGCTCAGGCCCCGCCGAAGCGGCCCAACGGCCAGTAGGTCACGACGGCACGCCCGATGATCTGGTCGCGCGCGACCGGGCCCCAGTAGCGGCTGTCGTCGGAGTTGCCGCGGTTGTCGCCCATGAGGAAGTAGTGACCGGGGGCGACGACGATCGCTCCCAGATCGCACTCCGGGCCACCGCCGCACGGCGTGGCGAACGGCTCGCGCGCGACGCGACCGTTGCGTACGACGTGGCCGCCCCGCACCTCGATGACGTCGCCGGGCAGCCCGACGATGCGCTTGACAAACGCCTTCGTCGCCCGGCCCGGCGTCGCGCGCGAGCAGGAGCGACGGCTGGCCGCGCCGCCATCGTAGGACGGGCCCTCGCCGGCGGCACCGCACTGGCGATCGGTCAGCTCGGCCCCCGCCGGGGGCGTGAAGACCGTGATGTCCCGGAGCTTCGGATCCGCGCCGAGGCGGTGCGAGAAGCGGTCGACGAGCAGCCGCTGGCCGACGATGAGCGTCGGCGCCATCGACTCGGAGGGGATGACGTACGGCTTGACCGCGTAGGCCTGGATCGCGAGCGCGAAGAACAGCGCTGCGGCGACGATGAGGACAAGCTCGGCGAAGGAGCGCAGGCGCGGGCTCATGCTCATCGTGCCGACCGTAGCCCGTCCGGGTGAGGAGCGCGTAAGTACGCCGACGGCGGCGCGCCGTTCAAGCCGCGCTGCCGCGCGCCATCCTGCGCAGGTCCATCGCCTCGTCGTAGGTCGCCTCGTCGACGCCGTGCTCGAGCGCGACCTCGCGCAGCAGGCGTCCCGACGTCGCCGCCTCCTTGACGATCGCGCCCGCCTTGTCGTAGCCGATGTACGGGTTCAGCGCGGTCGCCGCGGCAAGCGTCGACTCCGACGAGCGCCGGCAACCGTCGAGATTGGCCTCGATCCCGGTCACGCAGCGGTCGGCGAACAGGCGGCTCGCCGTCGACAGCAGATGGATCGAGCCGAGCAGGTTGCGCGCGATCAGCGGGATGCGGACGTTGAGCTCGAAGTTGCCCTGCAGGCCGCCGATCGTGATCGCCACGTCGTTGCCGATCACTTGGGCGCCGACCTGCATGACGACCTCCGGGAGGACCGGGTTGACCTTGCCGGGCATGATCGACGAGCCCTTCTGCAGCTCGGGCAGGAGGATCTCGCCGATCCCGGCGCGCGGCCCCGAGCCCATCAGCGCGAGGTCCTGCGCGATCTTCGTCAGCGAGACCGCCACGACCTTCAGCGCGCCCGACAGCTCGACGAGCGCATCGCGGTTGGCCTGCGCCTCGAACGGATCCTCCGGCCCGGAGATCTTCAGCCCGCTGGCGTCCTGCAGCCGTGCGCGGATGCGCTCGGCGAACTCAGGATGCGTGTTGAGGCCGTTGCCGACCGCGGTCCCGCCAAGCGGGATCTGCGCGACCTGCGGCAGGGCGTTGCGCACGCGCCGTGCGCCAAGGCGCAGCTGGGCGGCGTAGCCGGCGAACTCCTGGCCGAGCGTCACGGGAACGGCGTCCATCAGGTGCGTGCGGCCGGACTTGACGACGTCCTCGAACTCGGCCGCTTTCGCCGCGAACGCCGCCTCGAGGTGCTCGAGGGCGGGCAGCAGCGTGTTCGTCGCCTCGTCGAGCGCGGCGAGGTGCACGGCGCTGGGGAACACGTCGTTGGAGGACTGCCCCATGTTGACGTGGTCGTTGGGGTGGGCGCCCTCGCCGGCGAGATTGGCGATGACCTCGTTGGCGTTCATGTTCGTCGACGTGCCCGAGCCGGTCTGGAAGACGTCGATCGGGAACTGGTCGTCGTACTTGCCCGCGGCGATGTCGGCGGCGGCGGCGGCGATCCGTTCGGCCAGCTCGGCGTCGAGCTTGCCGAGGTCGGCGTTCACGCGCGCGGCGGCGCCCTTGATCGCGGCCAGCCAGCGCACCACGCTGACCGGTACCCGCTCGCCAGAGACGGGGAAGTTCTCGACCGCCTTGGCCGTCTCGCCGCCCCACAGCTGCTGCTCAGCCACGCTCATCTCACAGGCCTTTCGCGTCGTCGGTCACGTTGCCGACAAAGCTAGTGGATGCGGGTCAGCCCCCGTCAGCGGCGGCCTGGGCCTGGAAGCGGCCGGCGACGTTCTTGACCGACGGCTTGGCCTTGTTGCGCACGTCGAACAGGCCCTTCTGGTTCAGGCCGCGGAGCAGCTTGATGTCCGGCACCTGGCTCTTGATCGAGCCGCCGTAGAACGTCGGCGCGACGGCGAAGTCACGCAGGTTCCAGACGAGCGCGCCGGACAGGTTGGGGATCCGCGCGTAGGTCGAGAGGTGCAGGTCCAGCAGATGCGATTGGAACGCGTAGCCGCCGGGCTCGGTCGTGGAGTTGCGCCCGTTGGCCTCGGCGCCGAACTCGGTCACCGCGATGACCTTGTCGGGAAACACGTTGCGCAGGCGCTGCAACCGGGCGCGGATCATCTCGCGCAGCTTGGAGGCCGGGGCATGCGTCGCCTCGTACCAGCCGATGTAGTTCGTCCAGCCGATCATGTCGATGTTGTCGTAGATCCTCGACGTCTTCTTCGGCGGGTGCGCACCCCAGATGTCCAGCGCGACGGGACGGCCGGGATCGATCCGGCGCAGCTCCTGTGCCATCGAGTCGACATACGGGATCTGCCCCTCGGGATGGCCGTTGCCGGCGACCTCGTTGGCGAGGTTCCAGGTGATGATCGACGGGTGCAGCTGGGCCTGGCGGAAGGTCGTGCGGACGCGGCCCTTGGCCACCTTGACGCGGTCGGAGCCGCGCGAGGTCCATGCCCCGGGCGCATCGGTCGGCCCGATGCCCTGCCAGATCATGATGCCGGCGGCGTCGAGGCGCTCGAGTAGGCCCGGGTCGAGCGGATGCTGCGCGCGTGTCGCGTTGGCGTCGATCGTGCGCAGCTGCCCGACGAGGCGGTCCTGGTCGGAGGGCAGCAGCCCGTCGCCGCGCCCGAAGACGTCCTCGTGGATCGACGCCCCGCGCAGCTTGACGGGGTTGCCGTTGAGCAGAAGGTCGGTGCCCCTGGCGACGACCTGGCGCAGGCCGACGCGAGCGCGGTAGGTCGCCTCGCCGGGCACCTCGAGCTCGAGGTTCCAGAGGTTCGGCGTGCGCGGCGACCAGACGGCGGGGTCGTCGATGCGGACCGACGTCTGGAGCACCTCGGTGCCCTCGTGCGCGATCGACTCGGCGGGGAACTCCAGCGCGATCTTGCGGTCGCCGCGCGACAACGTCCCGCGCACACCGAGCTGGCGCGCGGCAGCGTTGTTGTGCACGTGCACCCTCAGGTCGACCTGCGCCGCGCCGCCGACGAGCTTGGTCTGCATCATCGGGTAGGACAGCTCGCTGTTGCCGATGCGGCGGATGCTCACGCCGCGGTTGATGCCGCCGAAGTTGAACCACAGGCGATGCCAGCCATCGCGCTTCATCGCCGTCGGCCCGCGCCAGTCGGCGCGCACCACGAGGCTGTGGCGCGTGCCGGCCTTCAGGAAGGCGCGCACGTCGAAGGGCAGGTACTCGCCCTTGTGCTCGGCGACCAGCTTGCCGTCGATGTAGACCCGGGCACGATGGTTGACGGACTCGAAGCGGAGCGCGTAGTTGCCGTCGACCGGGACGTCGATCTTCGTGCGATACCAGCCGACGGTGCCGCGGAAGATCGGGATCCCGCGCCGGCCGCTGATCTTCGTGGCGTCGGGCACGTAGGGGACGCGGACCAGCTCGCCGCCGAACTTGCCGGTCTGAAAGCCCTTGTCGAGGCCGCGATTGTCCTTGTCGCGGCGAAAGCGCCACAGGCCGTTGATCTGGACGCGATCGCCGGGGCCCGCGTAGATCACCGGTTGGGCGCCGTGCGGCGCCAGCACGACCGGCGGCGTCGGCGTGGCGTCCGATTCGGCCGAGGCGACCATCACGACGAGCACGGTCGCGAGCACGGCGATCAGCGCGCACATACCCCCGATCGCTGCCCGCATCCGCACCTGCCTCGTCACCCGACCCCGTTCATCGTTCACCTCAAGATCCTGCGGCCGCTGTGCGCTCGGTGGCGCGAGCAGGCGCGGACGTCCGTGCCGCTCGCTTCGCGACGACCCGCCAGAATGTACCGTCCCGCGCCGTTGCGCACGCCGTTGGCTGGGCGCCATCGTGCACTGGCAGCAGCATCGACGGGCTGGCGGCGATCGACCCCGAGTAGCTCAGCGGTGGCGACGCGACGAGGCGGGGAACCCCGCGCGCGAGGCGCAGGGCCCGGCCGCCCGGCCGTCTCGGGCCCCCGCGCTACTTACGCAGGCGCACCCGGTCGCCCGGCTGCAGCGCCTCGGGGTCGAGCTTGCGGTTGAGCGCCTGCGACCATCCCAGGCCGTGGCGGGTCTTCGTGACGATCGGCCCGAGGGTGTCGCCGCTGCGCACCGTGTGGACGCGCGGGCGGGGTGACCTGGGCTTGCTCCGAGGAATCCGGATCTGGAGCTTGAGCTGCTGCCCAGGCCGGATCGTGTCCGGGTTGACGTACGGGTTGAAGCGCTCGAGATCGTCGACGGTCAGCCCTGTCCTGTCCGCGATCGACCGATAGGAGTCGCCCGTGTGGACCTTCCAGTAGACGGTCAGCTCGTGCAGCTTCTTCGCTGGGGCCTGCTCGGCGCTGGCGGTGGCATCGGGGCCGGTCAGGGTCGTCGCCGTGACGGTGGCCATCGCGACGAGCAGCACAACGAGCCCGACGACGATCAGGTACACGACGTTGCGCTGGTCGCCGTCTCCGGCGCCATCGTCGTCGCGGGGTGCTGTAGCGAGCCCAGTCATCGGCGAACCTCCAAACCACGGGTTCCCATGTTCGCCACTTCTAGTCGCCGAATGTCCCGCAACCGGCCATCACGCCACCCGGCGACCCGGATTGGGTCAGTCCGCGGCAATTGCCACGTACTTCGTCTCGAGGTACTCCTCGATGCCCTCCGGACCGCCCTCGCGGCCGACACCCGACTGCTTGATCCCGCCAAACGGCGCGCCCGCGTTGGAGACCATCCCCTGGTTGAGCCCGACCATGCCGGTCTCGAGGCGCTCGCTGACGCGCAGCGCGCGCTTGAGGTCGGCCGTGTAGAGGTACGCGACGAGCCCGAGCTCCGTGTCGTTGGCGGCCGCGATCGCCTCGTCTTCGGACGCGAACGCCTTGACCGGCGCGACCGGGCCGAAGATCTCCTCCTTGAGCAGGCGCGCGTCGTCGGGCACGTCGGCGAGCACGGTCGGCTTGTAGAAGTGTCCGGGCCCGTCGACGCGCTCGCCGCCGCACAGCACGCGCGCGCCCTTGCGCACTGCGTCGTCGACGAGCTCGGCAACCTTGCTCAGCTGGTCCTCGTCGATCAGGGGCCCCACCTCGACGCCCTCCTCGGTGCCGCGCCCGATCTTCATCGCGTCAAGCCTGCCGGCGAGTTGCTCGGCGAACTGCGCCGCGAGCGGGGCGGCGACGTGGAAGCGGTTGGCGGCGGTGCAGGCCTCGCCGATGTTGCGCATCTTCGCCACGACCGCGCCGCTGACCGCGTCGTCGAGGTCGGCATCGTCGAAGACGACGAACGGCGCGTTGCCGCCGAGCTCCATCGACACGCGCAGAACCTGCTCGGCGGACTGCTCGATGAGCCTGCGGCCGACCTCGGTCGAGCCGGTGAATGACAGCTTGCGCGTGCGGGGGTCGCGGATCAGCGGCTCCATCACCGCGCCGCTGGAGCGCGCGGTGATGACGTTCAGCACGCCCGCCGGCAGCCCCGCCTCTTCGAGGATCCGCGCGAGCATGAGCATCGACAGCGGGGTCAGCTTGGCCGGCTTGACGACCATCGTGCAGCCCGCCGCGATCGCCGGCCCGATCTTGCGCGTGCCCATCGCCAGCGGGAAGTTCCAGGGCGTGATGAGCACGCACGGCCCGACGGGCCGGCGCATCGTCAGCAGCCGCCCCGTGCCGGCCTCGTGCGTCGTGAAGCGGCCGTCCGTGCGCACCGCCTGCTCGGCGTACCAGCGCAGGAAGCTCGCGCCGTAGGCGACCTCGGCAACGGACTCGGCAAGCGGCTTGCCCATCTCCAGGGTCATGAGCAGGGCGAGGTCTTCGCTGCGCTGCGTGATCAGCTCGTAGGCGCGGCGCAGGATGTCCGAGCGCTCGCGCGGGGCGCTGTCGCGCCAGTCGCCGGTCCAGGCGTCGTCGGCGGCGCCGAGCGCGTCGAGCGCGTCCTGCACCGTCGCGTCGGCGACCCGGGCGATCGTCGCGCCGGTCGCCGGGTCCTCGACGGCGATCGTCTCGCCGCCGGCCCCGTCACGCCAGCGGCCGCCGATGTACAGCTGCTTGGGCACCGCGTCCAGCACCGCCTGCTCGTGCGCCGCGCCGTTGATCGTCGTGCTCATGTGCGGGTCACCCTCTCCTCTCCCAGCTGCGCCGAGATCGCGATGTCGACCGAGTAGTCGATCGGCAGCACGATCACCGAGGGTACGTCGAGGTCGAGGTCGAGCGCGTGCCGTCGGCGCATTCCGACGCGCCCGGGCCAACGAACGTCGCGGCGACCGGACACGGCGCTCGCGCGGACGACGCCCTTGCCCGCGAACCGGTCATGGTCCTCCGCCGCGACCGTTAGCGTGGGAGTGGCGCACGGCATGCGATCTACCCGCGAGTCCAACCCGCGCAACTCAAGCCGCGTGCCTGTGTAAGCACCACTGATGAGACCAACCGTCCTCCTGACCGCGCTGCTGGCACTGCTGGCGGCCGTCGCGACCCCGCCGGCGCTGGGCGCGTCGCGGCTCGTCGTGAGCGGCGCCGGCTTCGGGCACGGCATCGGCATGAGCCAGTACGGCGCGTTCGGGTTCGCCGAGAAGGGCGCCGACCACGCCGCGATCCTCGGCCACTACTACTCGGGCACGCAGCTGGCCAAGCTCGACGGCGCGAGCGAGGTGCGGGTGCTGCTGAAGAGCGCAAGCCGGGTGGTGTTTCGCAACGCGGCCAGCGTCGCCGGCAGCCGCAAGCTCGATCCGAAGCAGAAGTACGTCGCCACGCGCGGACTGAGCGGCGTGATCGCCCTGCGCAGCTCGACGGGGCGCAGCATCGGCAGCTACAAGTCGCCGCTCGTGATCAGCGGCACCCGGGGCGGCTTCCGGCTACTGGGCAACAGCGCCAACGCCGCCGTTGACGGGCGCTTTCGCGGCAACCTCGAGGTGCGCGCGTCGTCGCTCGGCGGCGTCTCGGCGATCAACGCGCTGGACATCGAGGACTACATCCGCGGCGTCGTGGCCGGCGAGATGCCGTCCGGCTGGCCGCAGGAGGCGCTGCGCGCTCAGGCCGTGGCCGCTCGCACGTACGCACTGGCGACGTCGAAGGACGGCGACGGCTTCGACCAGTACGCCGACACGCGCTCGCAGGTCTACAACGGGATCTCCGGCGAGACGGCCCCGACCAACGCGGCGGTCGCCGCGACGGCCGGCGAGATCGTCGCGTACAAGGGCAAGCCGATCGTCACGTACTACTTCTCGACCTCAGGCGGCCAGACCGAGAACATCGAGAACGTCTTCCTCGGCGCGAAGCCCGAGCCCTACCTCGTGTCCGTCGACGACCCCTACGACGACGCCTCGCCGCGCCACCGCTGGTCGCGGCGGATGTCGCTGGGCTCGGCGCAGCGGCGGCTGGGCGAGCTCGTCAAGGGCTCGTTGACGCGGATCCGCGTGACCCGGCGCGGCACGTCACCGCGTGTCGTGCGAGCGCAGGTCGTCGGGACCCGCGGGAAGTCGAACGTCAGCGGTCCCACGCTGCGCCGCAAGCTCAATCTCTACGACACCTGGGCACGCTTCACGGTGATCACCGCGACGGCCAAGCGCGGCGACGGCAACACGCCCAAGCTCCCGTCCAAGACGCCGCCCGCAACGCCCGCCAACCCGACCGGCGGCGTCGCGCCGTCCGTCGCACGGGCGGCGTCGATCGGCGGCGCGGCGGCCGCGCCGCCGGCGGCCGGCACGCTGCGCGGGCGGGTCGACCCGGCAAGCCCCGGGCGCAGCTGGGTGACCGTGCAGCGGCGGCTGGGCAAGCGCTGGGTCGCGCTGTTCGAGGCGCCGGTCGGGCGCGGCGGGCGCTACGGCGCGCGGCTGGCGCGGCCGGGCCTGTACCGCGTCGTCTACGACGGCGCGGCCGGGCCGAGCGTGCGCCTGCGCTGAAGCGGACCGCCACGACGATCAAGGGGGTCCTCTAGGAGCCGGTGTACACCCGCGTCAGCTGCTCGGCGACGCAGACGGGCTTCAGCGCGCCCTCGCCCTCGAACGTCAGCTTCATCGTGATCTGCGCGCCGCCGAGCACGTCCTCGACGCCGGCGAGCGCGGCGCGCATGCGAACACGGTTGCCGACCGGCAACGGGGCGGGGAAGCGGACCTTGTTCAGGCCGTAGTTGACGGCGAAGGCAAAGCCCTCGAACTTCAGGATCTGGGCGGCGAACATCGGGTGCAGCGAGAGCGTGTAGTAGCCGTGGGCGATCGTGCCGCCGAACGGCGTCTGCGTGGCGCGCTCGGGATCGGTGTGGATCCACTGGTGGTCGCCGGAGACCTGCGCGAAGGCGTCGACCTCGGCCTGCGTGACCGCGTGCCAGTCGCTGACGCCGAGATCCGCGCCGACCTGCGCGCGCATCTCCTCCAAACCGGTGATCGTGATCATCCGCCGGAGTCTAGGCGCGACCCGGCCGCGGGCGGCGGCGGCCGCCCGAAGCGCTCCCAGTCGATGCACGGGCAGTCGTGATCGGAGTTGTCAACGAGCGTGCCGACCTAGGGGGCGTTCGCCCGCCAAACCTTGCGTCGTAGGCTTGCAGCCATGCCCGCCCCGCTGCTCGCCGTCGACACCCCGTCGCTCATGTACCGCGCGTTCTTCGCGCTGCCCAAGTCGATCACCGACGACGACGGCCGCGCCGTCAACGCGCTGCTCGGCACGGCGAACCTCATCCTCTTCACGATCGAGCGCTACGCGCCGCGCGCCGTCGTGCTCTGCTGGGGCGCCGAGGCGGCCGACTACCGCACCGACGCCTTCCCGGCCTACCACGCCGACCGCCCGCCGATGCCCGACGAGCTCGAGCGCCAGTGGCGCGACGCGCCGGGCTTCTTCGCCGCCTTCGGCTGGCGCAGCGAGGCGGTCGCCTAACGGGAGGCCGACGACGTGCTCGGCTCGCTGGCCAAGCTCGAGGTGGCCGCCGGCGGCGAGGTGCTGCTGTTCACCGGCGATCGCGACATGTTCCAGTGCGTCGGCGAGCAGGTCACCGTGCTGTTCCCGCGCGGCGGCAAGGACGGGCCCGAGGTCGTCGACCCCGACGGCGTGCGCGAGCGCTACGGCATCGAGCCTGAGCAGGTGCCCGACTTCATCGCGCTGCGCGGTGACCCATCCGACGGGCTGCCGGGCGCGAAGGGAATCGGCGCGAAGACCGCCCGCGATCTGCTGCGCGCCCACGGCACGCTCGACGGCGTCATCGCGGCGGCGGCCAAGCCGGGGGCGATGACCCCGCGCCAGGCGGGGGCGCTGACCGGCGACCCGGACGCGCTGCGGGCGTTCAAGGACATCGCCACGCTGCGCCGCGTCGAGCTTCAGCGGCCGGCCGACGCGCGGCTGGATCGCCCGGCGGCCGCCGCCGCAGCACGTGCGCGCGGGATGAACCGGCTCGCCGAGCGACTCGCAGAGCCGTCGGCCGGCTGAGCGCCGCTGCCGGGTAAGCGCGCGCTTCGCCCGCCGATTCGGGCATCATGTCGACGCAGTGCGCCTCCTCTCCGCCCTCGCGGTGGCCGTCGCGCTCGCGCTCGTGCTGCCCCACGTTGCGTCAGCCGCCGACCCGCCCGGACCGGTCATGCTCGCGCAGGGCTGGCAGTTCGCGCGCGACGCGACCGATCTCGGCGTGACCGACAACTGGCAGAGCGGCCAGCGCGGGATCGGCTGGGAGCCGGTCACGATTCCCCACGTGCCGGACGCCAGCCCGACGAAGGAGCTCTTCCGCGGCTCGATCGCCTGGTACCGGCTGACGTTCACCGGCCCGCAGGCGCCCGACGGGGTCGGCTGGGCGGTGCGCTTCGAGCAGGTGCGGCGGATCGCCCGCGTCTGGCTCAACGGGCGCGAGCTGGGCGTCCACCACGACCCGTACACGCCGTTCGAGCTGCGCGCGCCTGGCCTGCGCCCCGGCGCGCCGAACACGCTCGTCGTGCGCGTCGACTACCGCCGCACCCCCGGGCTGCGCGAGGGCTGGTGGAACTGGGGCGGGATCACGCGCCAGATCTCGCTCGTCGCGCGCGGCGGCGTCGTCCTGCATGACGCCGGCCTGCTGCCCCAGCGCGTGTGCCTGAAGTCGAGTTGCGAGTGGAGCGTGCTCGTCGACGGCTGGCTGCAGAACCACTCCGCGATCGTCCAGGAGCCGTCCGTCGCCGTGCGGCTACAGGCGCCCGACGGCACCGTCTCAGCGGGCAGCAAGGTGACGCGCGCCCTGCGACGCGGCGAGCGAATGCGCGTGCGCTTCAGGATCCCGGTCAAGGGCAAGCCGAAGCTGTGGTCCCCGGAGCACCCTGAGCTCTACGCCGCCACGGTGGCCACGAGCTCGCGTGGCAAGCCCGTGCAACTCGATCGGCGTCGCGTCGGCCTGCGCACCGTCGATATCAGCGACGGCATGCTGCGCCTCAACGACCGCGTGCTGGAGCTCAAGGGCGCCTCGATCCAAGAGGACGTCCCCGGACGCGGACCGGCGATGACCGACGCCGACGTCGACAACACCGTCGAGGAGCTCAAGGCGCTCGGGGCGAACGTCACGCGGGCCCACTACCTGCTCGACCCGCGCCTGCTCGACCGCTTCGACAAGGAGGGCATCCTCGTCTGGAGCCAGGCGCCCGTCTATCACCGTGACGTTCAGCTGCGCACGCCGGAGCAGCGCTCGCGCGAGCTCGACGTCGTGCGCAACACGATCCTCGCGGCGCGCAACCACCCGTCGGTCGTCACGCACTCCGTCGCCAACGAGCTGACCTGGGAGCCCGACAAGGTGCGCGAGTCGCAGGTGTGGATGCAGAACGCCGCCGAGCTGGCGCGTGACCTGGACCCCACGCTGCCGGTCTCGATCGACATCCTCTCCTACCCGAACATCCCGCGCCAGAAGACCTACGAGGCATTCGACGCGCTCGGCATCAACAGCTACTACGGCTGGTATGAGGGCAAGGCGGGGCGCTCGACGGCCAACCAGGCCGACCTCGAGCCCTACCTGCGCGCGATGCACGACAAGTACCCGGGCAAGGCGCTCGTGGTGACCGAGTTCGGTGCTGAGGCGACCGAGCCGGGCCCCGCCGACGTCAAGCAGACCTACGCCTTTCAGACGCAGTACCTCAAGCGCAACCTGGACATCGTCGACCGCCTGGGCTTCATGGGCGGGGCGATCTACTGGACCGCGCGAGAGTTCGCCGTCAAGCCCAACTGGGACGGCGGCGCACACCCCGAGCAGCGGGGCTCGATTCACCACAAGGGGCTGATCTCCTACGACGGCAAGATCAAGCCGGCCTTCGACGTCGCCAAGGCGGCCTTCGAGGCGACGCCGCTGTACCGCGACGACCCCGCCGCGGTCGCCCGCGCCGAGCTGTCGGGCGGCGGCTCGTTCATCCTGCGCGGGCTGCTGCTCATCGGCGTGTTCGGCGTGATCGCCGCGCTGCTGGCGCTCGATGCCTGGTGCATGCGCGACATCTGGCGTGCCTGGCGCCCGCCGCACGGCGAGGGCCAGGTGGTCGAGCTGCCGACGCGGCGCGTGGCGTAGCGCGCCTCGTCGGCGGGACGCGCGGTGCCCGCAGCGTGGACGCGGAGCGGACGCAGGCTGCCGGCGCGCTATGGTCAGTCAGGTCAGACAGCGACGGCGACCGGAGGGCTGAGACATTCTCAGTTGGAACGTCCCCCTGCCACACAAGCCTGATCTTCTGATGGCCGAGGTCCGCGATAGCGGGCCTCCGCCTCATTAAAGGGTCGGGACCGCGAGCCCCGGTTCGGGTCAGCGCGCCCCGTAGATGTGGTGCAGGTCCAGCGAGTTTCCGGCCGGGTCGAGAAAGATCGCCTGGTGGCAGGTGCCGCTGTCGATCATGTCCGTGACGAACGTCACGCCCTTGGCCTCCAGCGCCTCACGGGCGGCGGCGACGTCGTCGACCTGGAAGGCGATCGGCACGCTGTGGGCAACGAACGGCTGGCCGAACGCGGTCGGGTCCATGACGGCGATCGTCAGCGCGCCGGCCTGGAACTCCATCGCCGGCATCGTCCCCCACCGCTTGCCCTGCGGTAGGCCGAGCACATTGGCGTAGAACTCGACGGAGGCGTCGAAGTCGTTCGTCGGGACGGTGACGAAGTCGACGCCGGTGATGAAGGACTCCTGCGTGGTGGCCATCGGGCGCTCCCGGTCGTGGTTGTCCGCCGTAGGTACGGGACGTGTCGCGGAGGGTCCAAGCCGCAACGGCCGGGGAGCAGGGGCGCGGTGTGGCGACTCTCATCGTCGGCCAACACGGCGTGAGCGCTCCGTGAGAGCACGCCCGGGCGCCGGCACGTCCGTCCGGCGTGGGCTGGACGCAACGCTGCCGTCGGGAAGACCTATCCGCTGCCGCACGCGGGCGATGCTGCGCGCCGCCGGCCGCAAGGTCGCCAAGCGGACGTGGGAGCAGTACAAGCGCGCACGCTGAGACCGGCGATGCGCGGCCGGCGTGGCTACGGGGTGAACTTCACCGTCAGCACGTCGCCGTCGCGCATCGCGTAGTCGCGCCCCTCCAGGCGCAGCGTGCCTCGATCGCGGGCGCCGGCGTAGCCGCCGGCGTCGGTCAGCGCGTCCCAGCCGACGACCTCCGCGCGCACGAAGCCGCGCTGGATGTCGGAGTGGATCTCGCCCGCCGCGTGCCAGGCCGTCAGCCCGCGGCGCAGGTGCCAGGACTGCGCCGGCTTGTCCTCGCCGGCGGTGAAGAACGCGATCAGGTCCAGCAGCGAGAAGGCGCCGCCGACGACCCGCTGCAGGCTCGACTCGGCGATCCCGAGATCGGCGCGCATCGCCGCCGCGTCCTCGTCCTCGAGCTCGCGCAGCTCGGCCTCGATCCGGCTGGAGACCGCGACGGCGACCGCGCCCTGCGCCTCGGCATGGGCGGCGATCTCGGCCGGCACCTCGTCTGCGCCCTCGTCGACGTTGGCGACGAACAGCACCGGCTTGGCCGTCAGCGGGCCGAGCTCGCGCAGCGCGTGCGGCGCGTCCTTGGGCGGCGGCACCGTGCGGGCCGGCCGGCCGGCGTGCAGCGCGTCGATCAGCTCACGCAGCCAGGCCTCCTCGGCGACCGCCGTGCGCTCGCCGCCGCGCGCGTCGCGCACGACGCGGGCATGGCGACGCTCGGCCTGCTCGAGGTCGGCGAAGATGAGCTCGGTCTCGATCGTCTCGATGTCGGCCATCGGATCGACGCGCCCCTCGGGGTGGATGACGTTGTCGTCGTGGTGAGCGCGGACCACGTGGAGGATCGCGTCGGTCTCGCGGATGTTCGCCAGGAAGCGGTTGCCCAGGCCCTCGCCGCTGTGCGCGCCCGCGACGAGGCCCGCGATGTCGTGGAAGTAGATCGTGTCCCAGACGATGTTCGAGGCGCCGATCGTCTCGGACACTGCGACGAGCCGCTCGTCCTCGACGGGCACGACGGCGATGTTCGGCTCGATCGTCGTGAAGGGGTAGTTCGCCGCCTCCGCGCCGGCCTGCGTCAGCGCGTTGAACAGCGACGACTTGCCCGCGTTGGGCATTCCGACGATGCCGACCTTCATCGCGCCCGTCCCGCTGCGCCGACGAGCGTTCCCAGCAGCGCGCCGGCCGCGATGTCAGAGGGGTAATGCACCCCCAGGTAGACGCGCGACAGCGCCATCGCGCCGGCCGCCACGTAGAGCGGCTGGCCCGGCAGCAGCGACGAGTAGGCGCGCGCCGCGGCGAACGACGAGGACGCATGCGCCGAGGGGAAGCTCAGCGCGGTGGGCGTCGCGATCAGCGCGGGCCAGTTCTCCAGCTGCGGGCGCTTGCGGCGCACGACGGTCTTCAGCAGGGTGTTGAGCACGTAGGCGACGAGCACCGAGCGCGCGGCGCGCAGCCAGTGCTCGCGGCGCGCGCCGTCGGCCGCCGCGCCCGCCAGGCCGAGCACGAGCCACACCCCGGCATGCTCGCCGAGGCGCGAGAAGCGACGGATCGGCAGCTCGAGCGCCGGCCCGTGGCCGTGCTCGCGCAGCAGGCGATACAGGCGCAGGTCGAGCTTGGCGACGGCGCGCCCGAGCGGGCCGGCGCTCCAGCGCGCGCGCAGCGAACGGCGCGCGGCGGGATCGGCGGCCGGCGGCACGGGGGTGAAGAGCACCGGATGACCTTAGTGGTCCCGTGTCTGGCCCCGGCGCATCGTGGGCGCCCGCCCGGCCGCCCCGCGCCCGTAGCCGCCGAGCCGCCAGACAGCCAAGGCGTCCCGCGTCGGAGGCGGGCCGATCGGGCACACTGGCCCGCGTGCGCCTCGTCCTGATCGCCAACCCCCATTCGGGGACAGCTCCCGATCGGGCCGACCTGGACGCGCTGCTGGGCGCCGGCGGCACACATGTCTCGCACGTGTCGATCGAGCAGATCGCCGACGAGGACGACGGCGACCTCGCGGACGGGGCCCTCGCGGCGCTGACCGCCAACGGCGCCCCCGATCGCCTCGTCGTCGCCGGCGGCGACGGCTCGATCGGTGCGGCAGCCCTGTGCGCCGCCATGCTCGGCGTCCCGCTCGCGGTGATCGCCGTCGGCACAGCGAACGACTTCGCCCGCGCCAAGGGCCTGCCGCTCGACCTCGACGAGGCATGCAGGCTGGCCCGCGACCCGGCGGCGCCGACGACTCGCGCCGAGCTCGGGTGGGCCGGCGAGCGCCCGTTTGTCAACGCCGCCGCGGCGGGGCTGTCGGTCGCCGCCGCGCACGCTGCGCAGCCGCACAAGTCGCGCTTCGGCCCGCTCGCCTACACGCTCGGCGCGCTGAAGGCGGGGGTCACCGCCCCGACACTGTGCTGCGTGATCGCCTGCGACGGCGCCGCCCGCTACGCCGGTAACGCGTGGCAGGTCGTCGTCGGCGTGACCGGCGCCTTCGGCGGCGGCAGCGAGATCGGCGGTATGCGGCCCGACGACGGGCGGCTCGACGTCGCGGTCATCCCCGCGGGCTCGCGCGCAGGGCTCGTGCGCCGTGCCTACGGGATGCGGGCCGGGACGCTGACCGCGCAGCATGACGTCACGCACGAACGCGGTGCGCGGATCGAGGTCGTGATCGCCGGCCACCCGACGTTCAACGTCGACGGCGAGATCTGCCGCTGCGAGCCGCCCCGCTTCAGCCTGCACGAGGGCGGCTTCGACGTCGTCGTGGCGTCGTGAACAAGCGCTGGCCGGCCGCGATCGCCGTCGCGCTCGCCGCGCGCTACGCCGCCGACTCGCTTCGCCACCGTCGCGAGCAGGGCCAGGGCTATGAGCTCCGCGGTGAAGCCATCGAGGTCGGCTCCGACGCCTTCCTGCGCGCCACCGAGGCGCTCACGATGGCGCCGGTCACGCACGGCAACGCGATCGAGCTGTTCATCAACGGTGACGAGATCTTCCCGGCGATGCTCGAGACGATGGCCGGCGCGCAGCGCTCGCTGAACTTCCTCTCCTACCTGTACTGGAGCGGGGACATCGCGGGCCGGATCGCCGACGCGCTGTGCGAGCGCGCGCAGGCCGGGGTCCAGGTCAACGTGCTGCTCGATGCCGTCGGCAGCGCGAAGATGGACCGCGGTCTCGTGCGCGCGATGGAGGCGGCCGGCGTGACGTTCGCCTACTTCCGCCCGCCCAAGCCGTACGCCATCCGCCGCCTGAACAACCGCACGCACCGCAAGCTCTTGATCGCCGACGGCGAGATCGGCATGACCGGCGGCGTCGGCATCGCCGACCAGTGGACCGGCCACGCCCAGGACCCCGATCACTGGCGTGACACGCACGTCCGCGTTCGCGGGCCGGTCGTGCGCGGGCTGCAGGGCGCATTCGCCGAGAACTGGCTGGAGGCGACCGGCGACGTGCTCGTCGGGCCCGACCACCTGCCTGCGCTGGAGAGGGTCTGCGACGACGGCGCTATGCAGGTCGTGCGCTCGACGGCCGAGGTCGGCGACACGAACGTCGAGGCGCTCTACTTCCTGGCGATCGCCTGCGCCCGCACGACGCTGCACCTCACGTCGGCCTACTTCGCGCCACGGCCGGCGTTTGTCGAGGCGCTGACCGAGGCGGCGCAGCGCGGCGTCGACGTGCGCGTGCTCGTGCCCGGCCCGCACACCGACAAGGAGCTCGTGCGCCAGGCCGGTCGCTCGGTCTACGAGCAGCTGCTCGGCGGCGGGGTGCGGATCTACGAGTTCTGCCCGACGATGATCCACGCCAAGACGCTGACGATCGACGGACGGTGGTCGTCAGTCGGCTCGGTGAACTTCGACAACCGCTCCTTCCAGCTGCAGGACGAGGCGACGCTGTGCGTGTGCTCGAGCGAGTTCACCGGCCGGCTCGACGCGCAGTTCGAGCGCGACCTGGCGCGCTCGTCGGAGATCGACCTGGCGCGCTGGAACCGTCGCTCCCTGCGCGCCCGCGCCGGCGAGGCGATCACCCGTGTCGCGCGACGCGAGCTGTAGCGGGGGGGTCTTGCGATTCGCGGGCCCATGAGGCCCGTAGATCGCAGGACCCCGGCGGAGTTGCTCGTCACGTGCTCGCATGCCGGTTACCTGGCCGGCCTCGCGCTGCTCGTGCCCCACGCCACCCGGCGTGAGCGGCGTCGCCCCCGTCAGGTGCCGAGGCCGAAGCCGACGCGGTGCTCGTCGCGCGCCGTGCGCACGTAGACGACCTGGCTGAGGTTCAGACGGATCGTGCCTTCGTCGACGGTCAGGTCGTGCCAGTCGCCGCTCGCGACGGCGCTCAGCAGCGTGTCAAGCGCCGCGTCCTCCATCTTGACGGCCAGCACCTGTCCGCCGGCGGCAAAGCCGATCGTCACTCGCTGAAGCGCCATCAGTGCTTCTCCGCCGGCTGGACGATCTCGGTCAGCAGCCCGCCCGCGGTCGCGGGATGCAGGAACGCGACGCGCGAGTCGCGGATGCCCGTGCGCGGCGACTCGTCGATGAGCCGCAGGCCCGCCTGCTTGAGCGCCGCAAGGGTCGCCTCGATGTCTTGGACCTGATAGGCGACGTGATGCATGCCGGGACCTTTCTTGGCGAGGAACCTGCCGACGGGCGTATCGGGGCCGGTCGCGGCGAGCAGCTCGACGTGGTTCTCGCCGACGTCGAGCAGCACCGCCTCGACGCCCTGCTCGGCGATCGTCTCGCGATGGACGAGCGTCATGCCGTAGTCGCGCTCGTAGAGCTCCAGCGACGCGTCGAGGTCCTCGACCGCGACGCCGATGTGATCGACGCGGGTGAACATGGCCCGCATCCTAGATGGTTGATTCTGAATCACCGTGCGCGCGGGGGCAGGTCAGGGCGGATGCCGGGCGCCGCACGGACCCGAAGCACGTACCGGTAGTACCTGCGAGCGTGCGGGTGGCGAGCCGGCGCCGATCCTGGCCTGTCATCCGTGGGTGCGGGAATTGGAATCAACCATCTAGCGCGTGCGCGACGCCGCCGGACTGCGCGTGCCGCAGGCTCGCTGCGACGAGCGCCGTCGTGCCCATCTCGCCCTCGTAGTTGTGTGACACATCTCACACATGCCCTGTCGGGGGATCTGAGATGTTCCGCGTGGCGGCGGTCGACCGCAAAACGGGGTTTCGGAGGAGCACATGCGCCAGTCAGCGGCAGGGACGCAGCGAAGCAGTCTTCACCACGGCCGCCGGTTTGTGGCGCGCTCGTTCAAGCAGGCGTGGCGATGGGCGCGCACCGTCGTCCTGGCGGGGCTGTTGATAGGTCTCTGCGCTCCCGCCGCCAGCGCCATCCCGACGGACATCAACCCGGATTCGTCGTCGAACGCCGGCGACCCGAACGCCTCCTCCGGCGGGCGCGTCAATCACATGGCCGCCACGCCGGGCGACAACCAGACCTCCTACCTGGCCAGCGAGTACGGCGGCGTGTTCAAGAGCTCCAACGGCGGCTCCTCGTGGGCGCACCTCAACGGCCACATTCCGACGGTCGCGTGGGACGTGGAGGTCGATCCCGCCAGCGCGAGCCGCGTGATCGCGAGTTCGTGGTACGACGGCCGGGTCGCGCCGCTGTCGGGCATCGAAGTGAGCACGAACGCCGGCAGCACGTGGACGCACCCGGCGACGTCGTGGCCCAATCCGACCCTCGAGGGCACCGCGAACGACAACACGCCCGCCGGCTTCAGCTGCTCGGCGACCGCGCGCAACGAGCCGTCGGCGTTCGGGATCTCGATCCAGGGCGCCACGTTCGCCGTCGGCACGAACTGCGGCGTGGCGCTGAGCACGAACAGCGGCGTCACCTGGAGCTTCGTCGACCCGACGCCGGCCACGAGCGCGAGCAACGTCTGGGACGTCCTCGTCCAGGGCAGCCGGATCGACGCCTGCGGAAACGACGGCCATGTCTTCAGCACCAACGGCGGGACCAGCTGGTCGACCGGCGGCTCGATCCCGACCGGCCGCTGCTCGATCGCGGCGTCGCCCGACGAGAGCGACGTCTTGTTCATCTACGCCGCCGACAACAACGTCTACGAGTCCGACAACGCGGGCGGCGCTTGGTTCAACCTCGGCAACCCGCAGCCGCAGGGACGGATCCCGTTCGTCGTGACCAACCAGCGCGCCGACACCCCCGGGCCGACGAACAAGTTCGATCTGTGGGCCGGGGACACCCAGCTGTTCAGCGCCGACTGCACGACGCCGACGGATCTGACGAACACGACTACGCGACGCTGCCCGACATCGGCCTCCTGGACCAATCGCCAGAACGGCGCGCACTTCGACGGCGGCGACCTGCTGTTCGACAGCCAGGACGCCGACGGCATTGACGCCTGCCCGGTGCTGTACTCCTCCGACGGTGGCGTCCACACGAACACCATCGGCGCCAGCCCCGGCTGCCAGAACCCGACTTGGACGCGCTCGAACGTCAACTACCACGGCCTCTGGCTGTGGACGATGGCCGGCGCCAACCGTGCCACCCTGGCCGGCGAGGACCTGCTCTTCGGCAACCAGGACAACGGGACGTTCGTCACGAGCAACGCGGGCGCCAACCCGCCGACCTGGCTGAACCCGAACTGCTGTGACACCTTCGACGTGCTCGCGACGCCGACCGTGACGCTCGGCACGGTCTGCTGCTACAGCACGGGCCGCTTCAACCGCCTCGAGCGGGCCGGGGCGGCCTACGCCGGAAACGCCGAGATCCCGAACTATCCGGGCGGCGGAACGATCTCGGGCTTCACCTGGGGCCACCGCCTCGCCGGCTACGGGACCGAGGACAACAACGTCGCGCTGCTGATGAGCGACACGCTCTACCTGACCGACGACATCCAGGCCAGCCCGATCGTCTGGTCGGCGCTGCCCGCGCCTCCCAACGCCAGCGCGGCCTGCAACGTCGAGACGTCGCTGCAGGGTGCGACGCCGGTGTTCTTCGTGCAGACCGGCCAGTGCACCGGCCGCGGCGACGATCGGCTCTACCGCTACGAGGGCACCGGCGGTGGCGGCGCGTGGGATCGGCTCGACGACAACGGCACGCTGTCGAGCGGGATCGGCATCTTCGCCGTCGACCCCAACGACGACGATCGCCTGTACGTCTCGGACACCGCCGGCGCCACGATCCGGATGATGTTCAGCACCGACGGCGGCACGACCTGGACGCAGGACACCGAGCTCGACACGCTGATGACCGGCAACGGGACGTTCAAGTACGAGAACGCGTCCGGCCCCTCGACGAACAAGGGCGGCGCGGGCGCGCAGTTCCAGGGCTACCCGCAGCCGGTGCTGCTCTCCTACAGCCAGGTCAACGGCAACACGCTCGTCGCGGGCGGCGTCGACTCGGGCGTGTTCCTGAGCCTCGACGGGGGCGCCAACTGGAGCCTCGTGACCGATCCGTTCACGCCGGGCACGAGCGGCGTCGCGCATCTCCCGCGACCGCGCTACGCCTACTTCGACGACGAACCAGCCGGCTCGACCACGGTCTACATCGGCACCCAGGGGCGTGGCGTGTGGCGTCTGATGTTCACGGCACCGACCGCCTCGGCCGGCGGCCCGTACAACACCGTCGAGGGCGCCGACGTGCAGCTTGACGCCAGCGCGTCGACGGGCACCGGCCTGACGTATGCCTGGGACTTCGACAACGACGGGCAGTACGACGACGCGACCGGTGTCAACCCGACGTTCGACCTCGTCGGACGAGACGGCGTGTTCCCCGTCTCGGTCAAGGTGACCGACAGCGACGGTGCCTACGCGACGGCATCGACGACGGTCACGGTGGCCAACGTCGCGCCGGTGGTCGGCACGATCACGACGAGCTCGCCGAAGCCGGAGAACACGGCGGTCACGGTCAGCGGGGTGGTCAGTGATGCCGGCTGGCTGGATCCGCTGACGGCGACGATCGACTGGGGTGACGGCGCCGGCACGGTCGCGCTGACGGGCACCGAGGAGCACATGCGACCCAACGGCACGATCACCTACTCCGTCGACCACGTCTACGGCGACGACGGCGCGTTCACGGTCACGGTGTGCGTCTCTGACGACGACGTGGGCCCCATCTGCGACTCCGCGGTGGTCACGATCACGAACGTCAACCCGACCGCGACGATCAACACCAGCGGGGCGACCGACGTCAACGGCACACCGGTCATCTTCGGGCGCATCAACACGCCGGTCGCGTTCTCGGGCCGCTCGACGGACCCCGGCAGCGACGACCTGACGCTGCGCTGGAACTGGGACGACGGGCCGCCGACGATCGACGTCTCGACGCTGTATCTCAACAACCCCGCGATCAACCCCGACCCCGACCCGTCCCCGCAGATCAATCCGCGTGACGTCACCGACAACAAGTCGCACGGCTTCGGGCAGGCCTGCACCTACACCGTCGGGTTCTCAGCACTCGACGACGACGGCGGCAGCGCATCGGCCAGCGTCCTGGTGCTGATCCGCGGACCGGTCGGGACGCACGACAAGTCGGCCGGGTACTGGGTGCATGAGTACCGCTATGCCAGCGGTGACGAGATCGACCCCGTCACACTGGGCTGCTACCTGAAGATGGTTGGGCTGCTCAGCCGCGTGTTTGACGAGGTGCGCGACGCCTCGACCTTCGCCAAGGCCTATGACATCCTGCGCAACGGCACCAGCAGCGCCCGCGATCGCTTCGATCGCGTCGCGCTGACCTGCTGGCTGAACTTCGCCAACGGCGCGTTTGACTGGAACGAGCCACGCGACACCAACGGCGACGGCCAACCCGACACGACGTTCCGCCTCGCGATGCAAGCCGCCGAAACGGTCCGCCTCAACCCGGCCGCCACGACCGCGCAGATCGACGCGCAGCGCAAGATCCTGCAAACCCTCGACAGCTGACAAGCGACTGCGGCGAGCTAGGCTCATGCTCATGCCGCCCGAACAGATGCAACCTCGGCGCCGGCCGCTGATCGGGCGCCGAGGTCTGCGCTGGCTGGCCGGCGCCTTGCTGGTGCTCGCGGCGACCGCGCTGGCGGTCGCCAGCGTCGGCGGCACGGCGACGCCGCGCAAGGCCGCCTCCCACCTGAAGGCCAGCAGCCGCTGCGCGGGAATGCCGCCCAAGGCGGTCGCCAGCCTGCGCTGGAGGCCGTCGCGGGCCGGCCGTCAGCGCGTCGACGTGACGGTGCTCAAAGACGGCTTCGCAACGCGCCGGTTCGACAGCAGCAGCCGGCTCGGCCGGACGCGCAACCACGTCACCTGGCGGCGGGTCAAGGGCGAGGCTCGTCACTACTGGCGCGTGCTGACCGCGGTCAACCACCGCTGGTACAGGAGCGCGACCGGCAGCTTCGCGGGACCCGGCTGCGTGGGCACCGACCTGCAGCCGCAGCGGCCCTGAGACCGGCCGGCGTCAAGCCAGGTCCGGCGGCTCGGGCGGCAGGCCCGACACGCGCACGTTGCGCGGGGCGCCGTCGCCCTCAGGCACGGCCGCCGCGACGACCTGCAGCCCACGCCCCGGCCGGCGCTCCATACGCGGCACGCCGCGCATGATGCGGTCGATGTCGGCGCGCTCGAGCACCTCGTGCTCCAGCAGCCGGGCGGCGATCTCCTCCAGCTTGTCGCGCTGACCGGTGAGCAGCTCGTGCGCGGCGCGCGAGGCGACGTAGGCGAGCTCCTGCTGCTCCTCGTCGCGCACGCGGCGGAACTGCTCGGAGTCGGTGTCGCCCTGCGGGATCGCGCGCTGCGCGGTCATGGCGGTGCCCATCGCGTAGTCGTAGACCATCGCGCGGGCGACCTGCGAGACGCGCTTGAGGTCATCCGAGGCGCCGGTGGTCACCTCGCCGAAGACGATCTGCTCGGCGACGCGGCCACCGAGCAGGACGGTCATGTGGTCGATGAGCTCCTCGCGCGTCTTCAGGTAGCGGTCCTCGTCGGGCAGGTTGAGCGTGTAGCCGAGCGCGCGGCCGCGCGGGACGATCGAGACCTTGTGCACCGTGTCGACGCCGGGCAGCAGCTCGGCGCAGAGGGCGTGGCCGGCCTCGTGGTAGGCGACGACCTGCTTCTCGTGGGTGTTGAGCACGCGGCGCGACTCGACGCCGGCGATGACCCGCTCGAGCGCCTGGTCGAAGTCCTCGTGGGTGAGCTGCTTGCCCTTGCGCCGCGCGCAGCGGATCGCCGCCTCGTTGGCGAGGTTGGCCAGGTCGGCGCCGGTCAGACCGCTCGTGCGTGCGGCGACGCCGGCGAGGTCGACGTCCGGGCCCAGCGGCTTGCCCTGCGTGTGGATGCCGAGGATCCGCTCGCGCCCCTCGATGTCGGGCGGCGAGACGAACACCTGGCGGTCGAAGCGACCGGGGCGCAGGAGCGCCGGGTCGAGCTTCTCGAGCAGGTTGGAGGCCGCCATGACGACGACATCGCCGGTCGAGTTGAAGCCGTCCATCTCGACGAGCAGCTGGTTGAGGGTCTGCTCGCGCTCGCTGGAGTTGTCCGAGCCGCGCACGCCGCCGACGGCGTCGAGCTCGTCGATGAAGATGATCGACGGCGCGTGCTTGCGTGCCTCGCCGAACAGGCGCCGGATACGGGCCGCGCCGAGGCCCGCGAACATCTCGACGAACGACGCGGCGGACTGCGAGAAGAACTGCGCGCCGGACTCGTGGGCAACGGCCTTGGCGAGCAGCGTCTTGCCGGTGCCGGGCGGGCCGTGCAGCAGGACGCCGGCCGGCACGCGGGCACCGAGGTCGCGGAAGCGCTTGGGGTCGCGTAGGAACTCGACGACCTCACGCAGCTCGTCCTTGGCCTCGTCGACGCCGGCGATGTCGTTCCAGCCGATCGAGGACTTGACCTCCGGCTTGATCTGCACCGGCTTGGTCCGGGGCATCATCTTCAGCGTTCGCCAGAGGAAGAAGGCGATGATGAACATGAACAGGATCATGAAGACGCCGGACCATTCGGTCCCGAAGTCCTTGACGTTCTCGAAGAAGCTCTGGTCCATCGCGTCTGCTATCGGCAGGGGCCGCGCGGAGCTTCAGTCCGCTTCGCGTCCAGCCGTCGGGCAGCGGCTGCTACGGCGCAGGTGCCGGAGCGGGCTCGACGCGCAGGATCTCCGCCAGCGCCGCGCGCCCGACCTCCAGCTGCGGCTCGCTCGGCTCGCGCGTGCCGAGCAGCCGCTGCAGCTCGTAGCCGGGCTTGCGCAGGACCCGCGTCGCGGCGCTCTCGGCGTGACGCTCAGACCAGACGAAGACCTCGACGGCGACCCCGAGCGAGACGACGCCGACGGCGAACTGCGCGGCGGGCCCGGGCCGGTCGAGGGCACGGCGCAGCAGCGCGCCGCCCGCGAGGTTGGCGGCCAGCAGCGGCGCGACGAGGTGCGAGCCGCAGCGGTCGTGCTCCTTGGCGGCGTCGGCGGCGTTGCCGGAATCGGTCTCGTAGGCGGCGATCGCCTTGTGCTCGACGCCGTGGTACTCCGCCAGCTCACCGCCGCGCAGCGCGACGAAGCTCGGCAGCAGCGACACGACGGCGCCCGCCGCCTCGGCGCCCGGGCCGCGCTTCATACCGGCGCGCAGCAGTCGCCCGCCGACGGCCGCGCCGAACATCGCACCGAGGACCTTCGCGTCCTGAAACGGCAGCCGCGCCTCGGGCAGCGCGCGCTTGACGAGCGGGATGACGATCATCGCCTCGGCCATCCGCACCACGCCGCGCACGCCGGCGACGTTCTCCACGCCCTTCACGCGCGGCTTGCGCCCGGAGGCGGTGGCGATCGTGCCGTCACGGCGGCGCACCGCGGCGGCCCAGTGCGTCGGTCCGTGGACGAGCAGGCCGTTGCGCAGCGCCATGCCGCCGAGGCGCAGCTTGGCGGGCTCCTCAGAGGCGGACGGATCGGGCGTTGTCGGGTCAGCCACCGAGCAGCTCCTTGCAGACGTCGCGGAAGAAGGTCGCCGCGAAGCCGAGGTCGTCGACGGCGATGCGCTCGTCGGCGGCGTGAATCAGCGGGGCGGTGTCGTACAGGCTCTGGCTGCGGTGGGGAAAGAAGCCGTAGGCCACGCAGTCGGGGAAGGCATCGCGGAACGTGCGCGAGTCGGTGAAGCCGGGCAGCATCGTCGGCAGGACGCGCGCGCCGGGATCGTGCTCGCCGATCCAGCGCTCGATCGCGTCCATGAGCGGGGAGCTGACCGGCGAGGCGTTGCCGACGACGCGCTCGGTGAACTCCAGGCGGTAGCCGTCCTCGCCGAGCACCTCGCGGATGCGCGCCAGCGCCTCGGCCTCACCGAGGCCCGGCGGCACGCGGCAGTCGACGCGCAGCTCGGCGCTGGCGGGGATGACGTTGATCTTCTCCGAGCCCCAGATCCGCGTCGGCGCGAGCGTCACGCCGAGCAGCGGCTCGACGAGCAGCGCCAGCCTGGCGTCCTTGGCCCGCAGCCGCTCCAGGGCGGACTCGGCCCCGCCGCCGTTGGGATCCAGGCCGAGTCCGGCCAGCAGCGCGCGCGGTCCCTCGGTGAGATCGAAGCCCGGCTGGCGGTCGGCCATCCGCGCCAGCAGCGGTGCCATCTTCAGCAGCGCGTTGTCGCCGATCCTCGGGATCGAGGCATGGCCGGCGATCCCGTCGGTCGTGAGCTTGAAGCGAAAGACGCCCTTCTCGGCGACGCAGACGCCGTAGTAGCGCTCGCCGTCGAACGCGAAGTGCGATCCCCCGCCCTCGTTGAGCAGGTAGTCGCAGCGCACCTTGTCGGGGTGCTCGCGACAGATCCACATCGCGCCGAGCTCACCGCCGACCTCCTCGTCGACGACGACCACCACGAGCAGGTCGCCTGACGCCGGCCGCCAGCCCGAGTGCGCCAGCGACAGCGCTGCCGCGACCTCGGCGGCGGTCTGGGACTTCATGTCCAGCGCGCCGCGCCCCCACCCGCAGCCGTCCGCGAGATCCCCCGACCAGGGGTCGTGGGTCCAGTCGGCCGGTGTCGCGAGGACGGTGTCGACGTGCGACAGCAGGCACAGCACCGGGCCGTCGGCCTGACCGCGCAGGCGGGCCACGAGGTTGGGGCGCTCGGGCTCGGAGCCAAGCAGCTCGACCTCGAATCCGGCGGCGCGCAGATCGGCCGCAAGACCCTCCTGCAGGACGCGCTCGTTGCCTGGCGGGTTGACCGTGTTGCAGCGGATGAGGCGCTGCAGCAGCTCGGTCGTCTCCTGCTGGAGATCGGAGGACACGGTGGCAGTCATGCTAGTCGCCGCGACGCGCGAGGCGGACGGCGCTACGCCTTCGCGGGGGCCAGGCCGGCGCCGCGCAGGCAGCTCTGCGCGTGGCGGCCGCTGACCGTGCGGCACGTCGCCCGGAGCTTCGCTGCGCTCGGGGCCAGCGCGGCGAGCACCGAGCCGACACCCTCATAGCAGCGGGTCCGGTGGCGGGCCGGAGCGCGCGCGCAAAAGCGCCCACCCCGCGTCCCCTCGGCGTCGGAGTTGACGATCTCGCGCGACGCGCCGTACAGGCAGTCGCTCTCGTTGCGCTTGGCCAGGCGACAGCTTGCCAGCGCCTTGCTCGCGCTCTTGCCCGCCATGCCCGAGACATCGCGGCCGAAGGACTCATAGCACGTGCGGATCCAGGCCTTCTCGCTGCGCCGGCAGGTGTCGGCGGTCTTCGCCTGGTCGTAGTTGTTCAGCTTGAGGATATTCGCCGTGACGAGCAGGTAGCAGTAGAGCTTGTGGCGCTCGGCGACCTTGTTGCACGGGTAGATCGGGTCGCTCTTGCGCAGGTACTTGGAGGTCACGCCGTATGAGGACGTGAAGTTCTCCATGAAGACGCCGCCGCTGCACGAGATGCGCTCAAAGCCCGTGCGCAGCCCGTCGCAGGTCTTCAGCGAGGCCGGCAGGTCGTAGCCGGTGTAGATCATCAGGCCATGGCCGAGGCCATGGATGCACTGGTAGTCCAGGAAGCGCTGGGCGTCGATCTTCGGGTCGCTGCACAGCTGGCGCGCGACGATCGCCAGGCGGTCGGTCGGCTGGCCGAGGAAGGCCCGCTCGATGATCCCGTGGTAGTAGCCCGACGCGCACACCGGGCTGCCGGCGATGAACGCCTCGGGCACCTTGTCGTCAAAGCGCGTCAGGGCCGCCGAGCCCATGCGGTGGGCGATGCGGTGGCAGTCGGCGGCGACGGTGGGGTTCGATGTCATCATCGACTGCAGCTTGGCCAGCGCCGGCTTGGGGCCTTCGTTGAAGACGAGGTTGCCGAAGGACTGCTCCAGACACTCGGCGTTGGCGTCCTTGCAGTCGGCGAGGCGCTTGTCGTCGGGCACGAACGGCTTGGCCACGGCCTTGCCCGACGCCGCGCCGGCGCCGACGAACGCGGCGATGTCGGCCTTCTCGTCCTCAGACAGCTTCTGGGCGAAGCTCGGCATGACGCCGCCGGGCTTGCGCAGCTGCAGCAGGACGCGGCCCGGGCTCGCCGCCGCGTTGTCGAGGTCGGGGCCGACGGTGCCCGTCGAATCGGCTGCCTTGAACGTATGGCAGCCGGCGCAGCCCGATGCGGCGAACAGCCGCTTGCCGTGGACGGGATCGCCGCTGGCCGCCTTCTCCTGGCTCGCGCAGGCGCTCACGACGAGCGCCGCCAGGATGAGGAGGGCCGAGCCGGCCAGCGTCCGTCGATGCTTCATGGCAGAGCGACGATAGCCACGGCGCGGGGCATCGTGTCGCGCTTGGGCCGGTCAGGGGTTGGGAGATCACGGCTGTCGTGCAGTCGTCGCCGACGTTGTGCCCCATCCACGGACGAGTTCTCGACGACCCCGGCGTGGCGCCCGCGGGGCGCGTGATACTCAGAGAGATGTCCGATCAGCTGTTTGACTTCGGTGACGAGCCAGCCCGCACGGCGACGCCCGCGGCCACCGACGGCGCGCCGCTCGCCGTCCGGATGCGCCCGCGGACGATCGACGAGCTCGTCGGCCAGCAGCACCTCCTCGGCACGACGGGCATGCCGACGACGCTGCGCCGCGCAATCGCCGACGGGCGGCCACACTCGATGATCCTCTACGGCCCGCCCGGCACCGGCAAGACGACGCTCGCACGGATCGTCGCGGGCTCGGCCAGCGCCGCCTTCGAGGAGCTCAGCGCCGTCCAGGCCGGCCGCGCGGAGGTGCGCGGCGTGATCGAGCGCGCCGCCCACCGGCGCAAGACGAGCGGCGAGCCGACGGTCTTCTTCCTCGACGAGATCCACCGCTTCAACAAGGCCCAGCAGGACGCCCTGCTGCCGGCCGTCGAGGAGGGCCTGGTGACGCTCATCGGGGCGACGACCGAGAACCCGTACTTCGAGGTCAACTCGGCGCTGCTGAGCCGGACGCAGGTCTACGAGCTGCACGAGCTGAGCTCCGACGAGATCGCGGCGCTCCTGCGCCGGGCACTGGAGCGCAGCGAATGCGCCGTGACGGCGGTGCCCGACGAGGTGCTCGACTTCCTCGCCACCCGAGCGGGAGGCGACGCGCGCACCGCGCTGGCGGCGCTCGAGCTCGCGTGTGCCACCGCGGCGGCCGCAGGCGAGCCGGTCACGCAGGACGGCGCCGAGCAGGCGCTGCAGCGCAAGGCACTGCGCTTCGACCGCGCCGGCGACCAGCACTACGACTACATCTCGGCCTGGATCAAGGCCACCCGCGCGTCGGACCCCGACGCCGCGCTGTACTACCTCGCGGTCATGCTCGAGGGTGGCGAGGATGCCCGCTTTCTCGTGCGCCGGATGGTCATCCTCGCCTCCGAGGCCATCGGCAACGCCGATCCGCAGGCGCTCGTGATCGCCGCCGCGGCAGCCGCCGCGGTCGAGCACGTCGGCATGCCCGAGGCGATCCACGCGCTCTCCCAGGCGACGATCTACCTTGCGCTCGCGCCGAAGTCCAAGGCGGCGACGATCTCGATCGGCAAGGCGATGAACCATGTCCGCGCCCACGGTGCCGCCGCGCCGCCGCCGCCGATCCGGTCGCAGGCCGTGAACTACGACAGCCCGCACCACCATCCCGGCCACCTGTCCGGCGCCGAGGTCGCGCCCGATTCCGTCGCCGGCACGCGCTTCTACGAGCCCGACGAGATGGAGGCCGAGCTGCGCGCCCGCCTGGAAGAGATCCGGCGCGGGCGCGGGCGGGCGTGAACGGCACCGCGATCGGGGACTAATATTCGGCGATCGACGGCTGGCTTGTCATCTTCGCCGTGATCATCGCGATCGTCTCGCTTCCGGTGGCGCTGAACGTCCGGGGCGTGGCGGATCGCCAGGCCCACGCCAACCGGCGCAATCCTCGCCCGCCGAGCATCCCCACTTCGCCGAACAACCCCTGGTACACGGGCGGGCACCACACGACCATCCGCGGAGTGCGCGTGCAGGCGACATGCGCGGTCATCGTCGCGCTCGTGTACGTCGTGATGTACCTGACGTGATCGCGCCCGACGCCACCGCGTCTGCCACGGCGACGATCCACTCCGTCAGCCCGATCGACGGCCGCCGCCTCGGCAGCGTGGTGGCGACCGACCCGGGCGACGTGGCCAGCGCCGTCGCCGAGGCGGCCGAGGTCCAGCGGCTGTGGGCGCAGCTGCGCGCACGCGACCGCGGGCGCTACATGGCGCGCGCCGCGCAGGCGGTGATCGACGAGTGGGACGAGCTCGTGCGCCTGATCGTCGACGAGCAGGGCCGCCCGCTCGCCGAGGCGCAGACGATGGAGCTGCTGCCCGCCGTCGAGACCCTGCTGTGGCTCTCGGAGTACGGGCCGCGCGTGCTCGAGCCCGAGCGCGTCGGCCTGTCGCGCTCGCTGCAGCCCGCCAAGCGCGCGCGGCTGACGTTCGAGCCGCTCGGCATCGTCGCCGTGCTGACACCCGGCAGCGAGCCGTTCGCCACCCCGCTCGGCGATGTCGCGATCGCGCTCATGGCCGGCAACGGCGTCGTCCTGCATCCCTCCCCGTTGGCGGCCCTCGCCGGCGAGCGGATCGCGCGGGCGTTCGCGCGCGCCGGGCTGCCCGAGGGCCTGCTGCAGGTCGTGCACGGCGATGCCCAGACCGCCCGCGCGCTCGTCTCGGCCAACGACATCGCCCACGTGCGCTTCACCGGCTCCTCGCAGGCCGGCCGCGACGTCGGCGAGGCCTGCGCGCGCGAGCTCAAGCGCGCGACGATCGAGGTCGGCGGCAAGGACCCGATGCTCGTGCTCGCCGACGCCAACGTGCCGCGCGCGGTGGCGGGCGCGGTCTGGGGGGCGTTCGCCAACGCCGGCCAGTCGGGCGGGAGCCTGGCGCGCGCGTACGTCATGGAGGACCGCTTCGAGCGCTTCCTCACCGGAGTCGTGGCGTCGGCGCGCGCGCTGCACGTCGGCCATCCCGGCAACCCGACGACCGAGATCGGCCCGCTGCTGGCCGCCGACCGCGTGGAGCGCCTGGCGGCGTATGTCGACGAGGCCCTCGCGGCCGGCGCGACGCTGCACTGCGGGGGCCCGCTCAGCGTCGCCGGCCGCGAGGGGGCGTACTTCGCGCCGGCCGTGCTGACCGGCGTGCCCGACGACGCGCGCCTGCTGCGCGAGGACGCG